>JAEYPE010000241.1 GCA_023411035.1 Pseudomonadota bacterium | reverse complement strand
CCCAGCTTCTCCGCGTTCGACCGGGTGGTCAGCACCAGCGCCGCCGCGCCGTCCGAAATGGAGGAGGCGTTGGCCGCCGTGACCGTGCCGTCCTTGGCGAAGGCGGGCTTCAGCGTCGGGATCTTGGCCGGGTCGGCCTTCAGCGGCTGCTCGTCCCTCTCGACCAGCGCGTCGCCCTTGCGGCCCTTCACGGTGACCGGAGCGATCTCCTTGACGAAGCTGCCGTCCTCGGTCGCGCGGCGGGCACGGTTCAGGCTTTCGATGGCGTAGTTATCCTGCGCCTCGCGGGTGAACTGGTAGTGGGTGGCGCATTCCTCCGCGAAGGTACCCATCAGGCGCCCGCGGTCGTAGGCGTCCTCCAGCCCGTCCAGGAACATGTGGTCAAGCACGCGGCCATGGCCCATGCGGTAGCCGCCGCGCGCGCGGTCCAGCAGATAGGGAGCGTTGGACATGCTCTCCATGCCGCCGGCCACCATGATCTCCGCCGAACCGGCCTTGATCAGGTCATGGGCCAGCATCACCGCCTTCATGCCCGACCCGCAGACCTTGGAGATGGTCGTGCAGCCCGCGGCCTCCGGGACGCCGGCGCCCAGCGACGCCTGACGGGCGGGCGCCTGCCCCAGACCGGCGGGCAGGACATTGCCCATGAACACCTCGTCCACGGCGTCCGGCTTCACCCCGGCGCGCTCCAGCGCGGCCTTGATGGCGGCGGCGCCGAGCTGCGGCGCGGTCAGCCCCTGCAAGTCGCCCTGGAAGCCGCCCATGGGTGTGCGGGCGGCGCCCGCGATGACAACGGTATCGGTCATGGTCTTTGCCCTTCCCTCCGGCCTCAGGCCGTTTCCTTGAACAGCTCGCGCCCGATCAGCATGCGGCGGATTTCGCTGGTGCCGGCGCCGATCTCGTAGAGCTTGGCGTCGCGCAGCAGGCGGCCCGTCGGGTATTCGTTGATGTAGCCGTTGCCGCCCAGGGTCTGAATGGCCTCCAGCGCCATCCAGGTGGCCTTTTCGGCAGCGTAGAGGATCGCCCCGGCGGCGTCCTTGCGGGCCGTCTCGCCGCGGTCGCAGGCCTTGGCGACGGTGTACACGTACGCCTTGGCGGCGTTCATGATGGTGTACATGTCGGCCAGCTTGCCCTGCATGAGCTGGAATTCGCCAATGGGCTGGCCGAACTGCTTGCGGTCGTGCAGGTAGGGAATCACCACGTCCATGCAGGCCTGCATGATGCCGAGCGGCCCGCCGGCCAGCACCGCGCGCTCATAGTCGAGGCCGGACATCAGCACGTTCACGCCGCGCCCGACGCCGCCGAGGATGTTCTCCTCCGGCACCTCGCAATCCTTGAACACCAGCTCGCCGGTGTTGGAGCCGCGCATGCCCAGCTTGTCGAGCTTCTGCGCGACGGAGAAGCCCTTGAACGACTTCTCGATCAGGAAGGCGGTGATGCCGCGCGGACCGGCGTTGACGTCGGTCTTGGCATAGACCACCAGCGTGTCGGCGTCCGGCCCGTTGGTGATCCACATCTTCGTGCCGTTCAGCACGTAGCGGTCACCCTTCTTCTCCGCGCGCAGCTTCATGGACACGACGTCGGACCCGGCGTTCGGCTCCGACATGGCGAGGGCGCCGATGTGCTCGCCGGAGATCAGCTTCGGCAGATAGCGGCGCTTCTGCTCCTCCGTGCCGTTCTTGCGGATCTGGTTGACGCAGAGGTTGGAGTGCGCGCCGTAGCTGAGGCCGACCGAGGCCGAGGCGCGGGAGATCTCCTCCATCGCCACGACATGCTCCAGATAGCCCATGCCGGCGCCGCCGTACTCCTCCTCCGCCGTGATGCCCAGCACGCCGAGATCGCCGAACTTCCGCCACAGCTCGTTCGGAAACTCGTTGGTCCGGTCGATTTCCGCGGCACGGGGCGCGATCTCGTCCGCGGCGAAGCCGCGCACCGAATCGCGCAGCATGTCCGCGGATTCGCCGAGGTCGAAGTTCAGGGTCGGATACTGGTTCGACAGCATGGTGTTGGCGCTCCCCCCGGAGGTCTGTTCTTCGTTCCGCCATACGGCGGCGTATGGGGCCGTACGGTAGCGTATGGAAATGGGCGTGACAAGGCTTCTTAGCCCTCTCCCCAGAGGGGAGAGGGCTAAGAAGATCCGCTCACTTCATGTTGATGATGATCGTCTTCTTGTGGGTGAAGTGCTCCAGCATCGCTTCCACCGTGGCTTCCTTGCCGAGGCCGGAGGTCTTCACGCCGCCGTAGGACAGGTTCGGCTGCACGACCAGATTCTGGTTCACCTGAACGAAACCGGCCTCCAGCCGGTGAACCGCGTCCATCGCCAGCTTCAGGTCACGGGTCCAGATCGTCGCGGCGAGGCCGTATTCGGTGTCGTTGGCCTGGGCGATCACATCCTCGTAGTCGGTCCAGCGGATGACGCAGCAGACCGGGCCGAAAATTTCCTCCTGCGCGATGCGGTCGCTGTTCTTCACGCCGGTGAAGATGTGCGGCTGCACGAACAGGCCCTTGGTCAGCGCAGGATCGGACGGCATGGCGGAACAGACATGCGCCGTCGCTCCGCCCTCCTTGCCGATGGCGATGTAGCTCTGCACCCGGTCCAACTGCTGCGGCGACACGATGGTGCCGATGTCGGTCGACTCGTCCAGCGGGTCGCCCATCTTCATCGCGTTCACCTTCTCCTTCAGCTTTTCCACGAAGGCGTCGTGGATGCTGTCATGGACGAAGATGCGGGAGGAGGCGGTGCAGCTCTGCCCCTGGCGGGTGAAGCGCATGCCGGCGACGGCGCCCGCGATGGCCTGGTCCAGATCGGCGTCGCCGCAGACGATCATCGGGCTCTTGCCGCCCAGTTCCAGAGTCACCGGGATCAGCTTCTCGGCGGCGGTCTTGTAGACGATCCGGCCGGTCTCGACGGAGCCGGTGAAGGTCACCTTGTGCACGTCCTTGTGCGCCACCAGCGGGGCGCCGCATTCCGGACCGTAGCCGGACAGGATGTTCACCACGCCCGCCGGGATCACCGTGTTGATGAGTTGCACGACGCGCAGAACGGCCAGCGGAGCCTCCTCCGCCGACTTCACCACCACGGCGTTGCCCGCCACCATCGCCGGGGCGATCTTCAGCGCCATCAGCAGCAGCGGCACGTTCCACGGGATGATCGCGCCGACCACGCCCACCGGCTCGCGCACCGTCATGGTCAGCATGTTGGGGTTGAAGGGCACCGTCTCGCCCTTCAGCTCCGGCGCCAGCCCGCCGAAGAAGACGAAGGCGTCGGACAGCACGCCCGCCTCGATCCGCGATTCGGTGCGCAGGGCCTTGCCGGTCTCCAGCGCGATCAGCTTGGCGATTTCCTCCTTGTGGGCGTCGAGCACGCGCCCGCATTCGGCCACCAGCTTGCCACGCTCGCGCGCCGGGCGCTTGGCCCACTCCTTCTGCGCGGCCTTGGCGGCGGCGACGGCGGCGTCCACGTCGGCGGCTTCGCCGAAGGCGGATTCGGCCACCGTCTCGCCGGTCGCCGGGTTCACGACGGGGAAGGTCTTGCCGGAGGAGGCCGGACGGAACTCACCGCCGATGAAGTGCTTGCCCGACAGCTCCCTGGCGAGCGCGAAGGGGTCGAGCTGGAGGTCGGTGCTGACGCTCATGTCAAAAGGGTCCTTGTGTGTATCGGGTCGGTTATCGTTGTTTTATCAGGTGCGGGCGTCTTCGATGACCTTGCCGTCGTTGGGCAGGCTGCCGGGTGCCGCGAACTCCACGATACCCTTCAATTTGGTGACGGCGGCCAGGGTTTCACGCACCGCCGCCGCCAAAGCCTCCCCGGACTCGGACGACTCGCAGCGCAGGGTCATGGTGTCGTTCGCGTCCTCCCGCCCGACGACGAGGCGGGCCTTGCCGATCTGCGGATGGCGGCGCACCACCTCGGCGATCTGCTGCGGATGGACGAACATGCCCTTGACCTTGGTGGTCTGGTCGGCGCGGCCCATCCAGCCCTTCAGCCGCATGTTGGTGCGCCCGCAGGGGCTCTGGCCCGGCAGAACGGCGGACAGATCGCCGGTGGCGAAGCGGACCAGCGGATAGGCCTGGTTGAAGACGGTCACCACCACCTCCCCCACCTCGCCTTCCGGCACGGGGTCGCCGGTTCCGGGGCGCACGATCTCGATGATGGCGTTCTCGTCCACCACCAGCCCGGCGCGGGCCGGCGTCTCGTAGGCGACGATGCCCAGGTCGGCGGTGCCGTAGCTCTGGTAGACGGCGATGCCGCGCCCCTCGTAATAGGCGCGGGCGTCCGGCAGGAAGGGGCCGCCCGTCACATGGCCGACGGTGATGGAGGAAAGGTCCAGCCCCAGCTCGTCCCCCTTCTCCAAAATGATCTTCAGGAAATCGGGCGTGCCGATGTAGGCGCCGGGCTTCAGATGGGCGGCCACCTGGGCCTGCATCTCCGTGTTGCCGACGCCCGCGGGGATGACGGCGCAGCCCAGCGCGTGCGCGCCCGTCTCGAACATCGAGCCGGCGGGGGTCAGGTGGTAGCTGAAGCAGTTCTGCACCAGCCCGCCGCCGCGGATGCCCGACGCGAACAGCGCCCGCGCGGTGCGCCAGGGGTCCTTGCCTTGCGGCTCCGGATCGTGGATCGGGCCGGGCGAGGCGAAGACGCGGGCAAGCTGCCCGATGGCGACCGTGGTCAGCCCGCCGAAGGGCGGCGCTTCCTTTTGCAGCGCGATCAGGTCCGACTTGCGCGTGACCGGCAGGGCCGCGAGCGACGCGCGGTCACGGACGGAGTCCGGGTCCACGTCGGCCAGCAGGCGGGTGAAGTAGGGCGCGTTCGCCTTGGCGTGGGCGATCTGCGCCGGCAGCGCCGCGAACAGCTCCGCCTCGCGCCGGTCGGGGGAGCGGGTTTCGAGTTGATCGTAAAAGTCGGACACCGATGCCTCCCGGCTGTTTTTCTTTTTTCCCTCTCCCGCCCTGGGAGAAGGTGGCCCGAAGGGCCGGGTGAGGGTGCCGCCGATGGTTCGGCGCCTTTCTTCCTGCAAGACCCTCACCCTTCCCACTTCGTGGGCCCCTTCCCTCCCCCGGGACGGGAGAGGGTGAATCTCAAATCCAGCGTTTCCGGCGCTTGAAGCTCTTGAGATTCTTGAAGCTCTTGCGCTCTTCGTTGCCGCCGCCGAGGTAGAATTCCTTCACGTCCTCGTTGTTGCGCAACTCTTCGGCGGTGCCGTCCAGCACGACCTTGCCGTTCTCCATGATGTAGCCGCGGGTCGCGGCCTGGAGCGCCATGCGGGCGTTCTGTTCCACCAGCAGGATGGTGACGCCCAGATCCTTGTTGATCTGCCGGATGATGCTGAAGACCTCCTTCACCATCAGCGGCGACAGGCCCATCGACGGCTCGTCCATCAGGATCAGCTTGGGCCGCGCCATCATCGCGCGCCCGATGGCCAGCATCTGCTGCTCGCCGCCCGAGAGATAGCCGGCCAGACCGGTGCGCTCCTTCAGGCGGGGGAAATAGTGATAGACCATCTCGATGTCGTCCTTCACGCCGCCGTCGCGACGGGTGAAGGCGCCCAGGCGCAGATTCTCCAGGCAGGTCATGTCGCCGATGATGCGGCGGCCTTCCATCACCTGGAAGATGCCGCGCCGGACGATCTGGTCGGGGTCGATGCCGTTGATGCGCTCGCCCGCGAAGGAGATGTCGCCGCGCGTGACCTCGCCGTCCTCGGTCTTCAGCAGGCCGGAGATGGCCTTCAGCGTCGTGGATTTGCCGGCGCCGTTGGCGCCCAGCAGGGCGACGATCTCGCCCTCCGGCACCTCCAGGCTGAGGCCGCGGAGCACGAGGATGACGTCGTTGTAGACGACCTCGATGTTGTTGACGGACAGCAGCGGCGCTTTGGCCGTGCCGGGAACCGGCGCGGGAGCGATGCCGGTCGCGTCGGCGGTCGCCATGGCAGTGTTCATCTTACGGCACCCGTTGCCAAGAAATGCGGGGGACGCCCCCTTCCCCACCCGTGCGGATGGGGAAGGGGGAACCGGGCTTTACCAGCCCAGCCACTCCGGCTTGCGCGGAACGTCGATGGTGGCGATCTTCTCCAGCTTGATCGTGCCGGCCTTCACCAGATCGTCCACCGAAGCTCCGGTGTCTCCGGTCACGTTGGCGCGGTACAGGTTCACCTTGTCCATGCCGCGGTGGTCGGTGTCGGTCCAGGTGGAGGGCACGCAGACCCCTTCGAGACCCGCCGGCACCCAATCCTTCTTCTGGTACATGCCCTTGCGGATGTTCGGGCCGGTGACGCCGCCGTTCTGCTTCGCCCAGTCCATGGCTTCCTTCATGTAGAAGGCGGAGCAGATGCCGGAGACGTAGTGCACCGGACGGTAGGCGGTGCCGGCGGCGTCGGAAATCTTGGAGATTTCCTTGACCACCTTCATGCCCGGCGCGTCGCTGCCCCAGATCGCCGCGGTGCGGACCGGGAAGATCACGCCGTTGGCGGCGGAACCGGCGGCCTTGGCGGCGTTCTCGTCCATGCCCCAGACGTTGCCCATGAACTGCACCTGCGCGCCGACCGTCTGGCAGGCCTTCAGCACGGAGATGTTGGAGCCCGCCGTGTTGCCGAGATAGGCATAGTTCACGCCCGACTCCTTCAGCGTCAGGCACTGGGCCGTGTAGTCGCCCGGCGTCAGCGCGAACTGCACCGCCGGCAGCACGTCGAAGCCCAACTCCTTGGCGAGCGCCTCACCGGCCTCCTTCGGAGCGTTCGGGTAGGGGTGGTTGGCGCCCATGTGGACGTACTTGGGCTTGCCCGAACCGCCCTTCTTCTTCCAGTCGTCCGCCGCCCACATCAGCATGGCGCGCAGGCCGTCGGAATAGGACGGGCCGTAGAAGAAGTTGTAGGGAGCCGGCTTGGAGCCGTGCGGCCCCTTGCCCGTCGGGTCGGTCAGGTGGCCCGAGTAGGAACCGGAGTAGTAGGGGATTTCATCCTTGCCGACGAAACCGGTCAGCGCCTCGGTATCGGCGGTGCCCCAGCCCTGGATGGCCGCGACCTTGCCGCTGCCCGACGACCACTTCTTGTACTGGCTGATGGCACGCGGCGCCTGATAGCCGTAGTCCACCGTCTCGACGTCCATCTGCGTGCCGCCGATGCCGCCGTTCTTGTTGAGGTAGGCAAGCGCGTCGGCCACGCCCTGGCCGAAGGGCACGCCCACGTCCGACGTGGCGCCGGACTGGTCGGCAAGGTGGCCGACCGGGATCTTCTGGGCGTTCGCGGCCCCGGTGCCCAGCAGGACAACGGCGGCGGTCGCGAGCAGGACGGTCTTCATAGTCATGGTGCGTTTTCTCCCAGTTGTTATGTTTTTCAGAAGCCTAATGCGAGAACGGGTAGAGCTTCCAATAGGCTTTGATCTGCTTCCAGCGGTGGGCCAGCCCGTCCGGCTCGAAGACCAGGAACAGGATGATGACCAGACCGATGGCCATTTCGCGCAGGAAGGCGATCGCGTCCTTCAGGTTCAGCGCGGTGTCGATGACGGTGCCGGACAGGGCCGTGGTGATGGCCTGCATCACCTCCGGCAGCAGCACCATGAAGGCGGTGCCCATCAGCGACCCCATGATCGAGCCCAGCCCTCCGATGATGATCATGCCGAGGAACTGGATCGAGAAGAGGATCGTGAAGCCCTCCACCGACACGAACTGGAGGTAGTGGGCGTAGAGCGCGCCGCCGATGCCGGCGTAGAAGGACGAGATGCCGAAGGACATCGTGCGGTACTTGGTCAGGTTGATGCCCATGATCTCCGCGGAGAGATAATGGTCACGCACCGCCACCAGCGCCCGCCCGTCGCGGGACCGCATCAGGTTGGTCGCCAGGATGAACATGACGACCATGTAGACCAGCACGACGTAGAAGTAGCTCTCGTCGGTGTCGAACGCGAAGCCGAACAGGCTGAAGGGCTCCGCGATGGTGCCGGCGGTGCCGCCGGTGAACCAGTCGGCGCGCGAGAAGAAGTCCTGAAGGATGTACTGCGCCGCCAGAGTGGCGATGGCGAGGTACAGGCCCTTCAGACGCGCCGCCGGGATGCCGAACAGCATGCCGACCGCGGTGGTCATCACGCCGGCCAGCGGAATGGCGAGGAACACCGGGATGCCGAAGCTGTTGGACAGCCACGCCGAGGAGAAGGCGCCGAAGCCGAAGAAGGCCGCGTGCCCGATGGAGATCTGGCCGGTGAAGCCGACCAGGATGTTCAGCCCCAGCGCCGCGATGCCCAGATAGCCGATCTGGATGCACAGATTCAGCCAGTAGCGGTCCATGAAGGCCGGGCAGAGCAGCAGGATCAGCACGCCCAGGATCGCGAAGTTGCGGCTGGTCGTGGTGGGGAAGATGGTCGTGTCGGCGGCGTACCGGGTCTTGAAGTCGCCGCAGGGGATGAGACTGATGTTCGCCATTTTTGCGGCCGCTCCTTACACGCGCTCGATGTCCTTGGTGCCGAAGAGGCCGTAGGGCTTGATCATCAGGATGACGATCAGGACGTAGAAGGGGGCGATCTCGTACATGTTGCCCCAGTTCAGCCACTGGCTGTCCAGGTAGTGCGCGAGATTCTCCAGCACGCCGACGATCAGACCGCCCAGCACCGCCCCGGCCACGCTGTCCAGCCCGCCCAGGATGACCGCCGGGAAGACCTTGATGCCGAAGAAGGAGAGCGCGGAGGACACGCCGTTGACGACGCCCACCGTGACGCCGGCCACCGCCGACACCATGGCGGAGATCGCCCAGCTCATCGCGAACATGTGGCGGACGGAGATGCCCAGCGACTGCGCGACCTGCTGGTCGAAGGCGGTCGCCCGCATCGCCAGACCCATGCGCGAGTATTTGAAGAACCAGCCGAAGCCCGCCATGATGAGGAGCGAGATGACCAGGCTCATCACGTAGACGGTCTGCACCTCCAGCCCCAAGATGTTCACGGTCGGGCTGGCGAAGATGGTCGGGAAGGGCTTGGCGAAGACGCCGAACATCCACTTCATCATCGCCTGGAAGAAGATCGACAGGCCGATGGTGACCATGATGACGGAGATGATCGGTTCCCCGATCATCGGGCGCAGCACGACGACCTGAAGGACGATGCCGAACACCATCATGAAGGCCAGCGTGATCGGGAACCCGATCCAGAAGGGCAACTGCCAGGAGGTCAGCAGCCACCAGCAGGTCCAGGCGCCGATCAGCAGGAACTCGCCCTGGGCGAAGTTTACGATGCGGCTGGCCTTGTAGATCAGCACGAAGGACATCGCCACGACGCCGTACAGCGCGCCGACGATCAGTCCGTTGACGAGAAGCTGGAAGAGCAAGGTCATGGCGTGGCCTCGTCTTTTTTCCCTCTCCCCTTTGGGGAGAGGGTTGGGGTGAGGGGGTTCAGGGGGGACCCGGAGATTCGGCCGTAGCCGGACCCCCTCACCCCGACCCTCGCCCCAAAGGGGAGAGGGAGATTGTTACGCGTCATCCTCATCCCCCTCATGCCGCGGCCTGTGCCGGCTTCTTGGCCGGCGTGGGCAGCAGGTCCACCACCTTCAGCACGGTGCGGATGCGCTGCTTGGTGCCGTCCTGGAAGGTGATGGTGGTGTCCACGTCGATGGCCGGCTGGTCCGCGTAGATGGCGTCGATGATCTCGCCGTACTTCTCGGCGATCACGCCGCGGCGCACCTTGCGGGTGCGGGTCAGCTCGCCGTCGTCGGCGTCCAGTTCCTTGTAGAGCAGCAGGAACTTGGAGATGCGCTGATACTCCGGCAGCGTCGTGTTCACCCGCTCCACCTCCTGGCGCAGAAGCTCATAGACTTCCGGCTTGGACGCCAGGTCGGAGTAGGTGGTGAAGGTGATGCGGTTCTTTTCCGCCCACTTCGACACGATGGGGAAGCGGATGCAGATGATCGCCGACAGGTAGGGACGCTTGTTCCCCAGGATCACCGCTTCCGCCACATAGGGGCTGAACTTCAGCTTGTTCTCGATGTATTGCGGGCTGAAGCGGTCGTTGTTGCTGGTGGTGGCGATGTCCTTGATGCGGTCGATGATGACCAGATGGCCCTTCTTGTCGAAGAAGCCGGCATCGCCCGTGTGCATCCAGCCGTCGCGCAGGTCCGCCGTGGTCGACGCCTCGTTGCGGTAATAGCCGGTGAACATGTTGGGGTGGCTGACCACGATCTCGCCGACGCCGTTCTGGTCCGGCTCGATCACCTTGACCTGGATGCCGTCGTCGAAGGGCACGCCCACCGTGTCGAAATCCACATCGTCGGCGCGGTGCACCGTGTAGGCGCCCATCGTTTCCGTCTGGCCGTAGATCTGGCGCAGCGGCACGCCCAGCGCCTGGAAGAACTTGAAGGTGTCGGGGCCGAGCGCCGCGCCGCCGGTCGCCGCCGACTTCAGGTTGGTGAAGCCCAGCCGGTCTCGCAGCGCTGCGAAAAGGATGCGGTCGGCGACGGCGGAGCGCGTTCCGTTGGCGAGCGCCTCCAGCCCCAGCTTCATGCCGTAATCGTACATCTTCTGCTTGAAGGGGGAGCTGTCCATCATCCGCGCCCGCACGTCGGCGGCGATCTGCTCCCACAGGCGGGGGGCGAACAGGACGAAGCTCGGCCCGACCTCGCGGAAGTCGTTCATCATCGTCTCGGCTTCCTCGACGAAGTTCACGCGCATCCGCGACACCATGCCCATGCCGACGGCGTAGATCTGCTCCATGATCCAGGACAGCGGCAGCACCGAGACATACTCGTCCGTCGGCCCCTTGGGGTCCACCGACAGGTAGCTGGCGCAGTGGCGGATCAGGCGCCCCGACGGCAGCATCGCCAGCTTCGGGTTCGAGGTGGTGCCCGACGTGGTGCAGAGCACCGCCACATCGTCGCCCTTCGTCGCCGCGACCATCTCCTCGTAGAGGTTCGGCTTTTCGGCGTGCAGGGCGTCACCCAGCTTGACCAGTTCCGACGCCTCCATCAGACGCGGGTCGCTGTATTTGCGCATGCCGCGGGGGTCGGAATAGATGATGTGCTTCAGCGTCGGCAGGCGCTCGCCGAGATTCAGCAACTTGTCGACCTGCTCCTCATCCTCCGCGAAGATGACGTGCACGTCGGCGTAGGTGATGAGGTAGGCCACCTCCTCGTCCATGGCGTCGCGGTAGATGCCCAGGCTCATGGCGCCCATGGCGTGGGCGGAGATCTCGCCCATCACCCAGTCGGGCCGGTTGTCGCCCAGCAGCGCCACCACATGGCCGCGCTCCACCCCCAGCTTGATGAGGCCGAGCGTGAAGGCGCGCACCCGGGCGTGCATGTCCGTCCAGGTGAGTTCGCGCCAGATGCCGAAGTCCTTCTCGCGCATGGCGACGTCGCCGCCATGGTCGCGGGCGTGCAGGGACAGCAGCTTCGGCAGCGTGTCGTAGATGTTCAGATCGGGCAGAGACATCACGCGACCTCCTGCGTCTGCGGCGGGGCCGCGGCCTCGTCCTCCTCGTCGTCCTCGCCGAGATAGGCGCGCTTGACGCGCGGATCGGCCAGAACCTCCTCGGGCGAGCCCTCGGCGATCTTCTTGCCGAACTCCAGCACGATGACGCGGTGGGAGATGTCCATCACGACGCCCATGTCGTGCTCGATCATCACCACGGTCATGCCGAACTCCTCGTTCAGATCGACGATGTAGCGGGCCATGTCCTCCTTCTCTTCCAGGTTCATGCCCGCCATGGGCTCGTCCAGGAGGATCAGGTCGGGTTTCAGCGCGATGGCGCGGGCCAGTTCCACCCGCTTGCGCAGGCCGTAGGAGAGCGTGCCGGCGGTGGCCTTGCGGACATGCTGGATTTCCAGGAAGTCGATGATCTCCTCGACCTCGCGGCGATGGGCCAGCTCCTCCTTGCGGGCGCCGGTCAGCCAGTAGAGCGACCCGGTGAAGAAGTTGTTCTTCAGCAGGTGGTGCCGCCCGACCATGATGTTGTCGAGCACCGTCATGTGGCCGAACAGCGCCAGATTCTGGAACGTGCGCCCGATGCCGAGCGAGGCCCGGTGGTTGGGCGTCATGCCCGTGATGTCTTGGCCCTTGAAGTAAACCTTTCCGTCTGTGGGCCGGTAGCGGCCGGAGATGCAGTTGACCATCGAGGTCTTTCCCGCACCGTTCGGGCCGATGATGGAGAACAGCTCCCCCTTGCGGATGCTGAAACTGACGTCGGTCAGCGCCTGCACGCCGCCAAAGCGCAAGGACACGCCCCGGGCTTCGAAGATGGTGTCCGATGGGGAGGCCGCGCGGGTGGCGTCGGCCGGGTGGGCGTAACCGCGTGGCGATGCGACGGACGCGCCTGACATTTCCTCCTCCGTTGCTGTGGAACTGCCTTTTTATCGTTCGCCTAATTATTTGTGTGGCGAACTGGTCCATATTGTGGACCGTCCTTTATGCAACTTCCCGACTATAACCCGTGCTGCGCACGGTTTTCAACACAGACATTCCGTGCATGCATGTTTTTTCGGGCGACTCCCGGCCCAAAGGTCCATAATATGGACCCTGCGATGACTCATCCTGATTCCGATATGGAAACCGCCCCTGCCGGAGCCTCCGGCGGCACGCAAAGCCTGGAACGTGCGCTGGCCCTGCTGCGCACCGTCGCCTCCTATGGGGCGGACGGGGCGCGGCTGTCCGACCTGATGAGCGATACCGGTTTGTCGAAGGCGACCGCGCACCGGTTGCTGGCCGCGCTCGCGCGTGAACGCTTCATCGACCAGGACCCGCGCAGCCGCCGCTATCATCTTGGGCCGGAACTGGATTCGCTGGGCCGGATCGCCGCCGCCCGTTACAGCACCGCCGAGGACGACGGGACGGCGCCAGGCCCTTCCGCCGTGCAACCGACCGCCTTCCTGCGCCCGGAATACCAGGGCGACGCGATTCCGCTGGCCGACCTGCTGTGCGACCGCCACGCCCGCACCAACGGCGCCCGCGCCGCCCTGCTGCACGAAAGCGTGGCAGGACAGACGACGGAGCTGAGCTTCGCCCGGCTGGCCCGCGATTCGGCGCGATTCGCCGCCGTGCTGCGCGGCCTCGGCGTCGGGCGCGGCGACCGGGTGGCGGTTCTGCTTCCCAAGGGGCCGGAACTGCTGATCGCCGCACTGGCCATCTGGCGGTTGGGCGGCGTCTACATGCCGCTGTTCACCACCTACTCCGCCGCCGCGATCGCCTACCGGCTGGCCGACAGCGAGGCGCGGGCGATCGTCACCACCGGATTCCTGCGCCGCAAGATCCCGCGCGACAACAGCCGCCCCGTGGTGATGGTGGAGGGCGACGAGGCGTTCGGTCCCGGCGCCGACGCGGTGCCATTCTGGTCCGCGCTTCATGAGTCCGCTCCCGTGGGCGATATCGCCCGCTACGCCGACCGCGACGCCTTCGCGCTGATCTACACGTCCGAAGCGGAGCCGAAGCCGCTCGGCGTCTCGCTGCCCGTCATGGCTCTGTCGGGGATCGAGCAGTACATGCGCATCGGCCTCGACCTGCGCGACGACGACATCTACTGGAACATGGCCGACCCCGGCTGGGCCTATGGCGCCTATTACGGGCTGGTCGGGCCGCTGCTTCTCGGACGCACGACCATCTTCTGCGACGGCCCCTACGACGTGCGGCAGGGCTATCGGATGCTGACGAAATTCGGGGTCACCAACCTGACCTGCGCGCCCTCGCAGATCCGCGTCTGGCACAGCGCCGACCCGGAAGGCGGGCCGAACAAGCTGGCGTTGCGCATCCTGTCCGTGGTCGGCGAACCGTTGCCGCCGGAACTGATCGGCTGGGCCAACCGGGTGGTCAGCGTCCCCCTGCTCGACCAGTACGGACAGCGCGAGACCGGCATCTTCATGATGAACCGCTACGATCCCGGCCATGACGACCGCAGCCCCGGCGCCTCGCTGGGGCGGCCCATGCCGGGTTTCCGGGTGGTGATCCTCGATCCGCAGGGCCGCGAGGCGCCGGTCGGCGGAGCGGGCGAGATCGCCATCGACGTGGAATCCTCGCCCCTCTTCTGGTTCGACGCCTACGCCAACGATCCGGAGCGCACCGCCGCCCGATTCCGCCATGGCCGCCGGTACTATCTGACCGGCGACTGGGCGTTTCTGGACGGCGACGGCAACATCCACTTCCGGGGCCGGGCGTCGGACGCCATCGTCATGCAGCAGGCGGACTGAGCCGCCTGCCGCATATGGGCGGGTTCAGCTCTTCCCGCGCAGCAGGTTGACGATGCCAGAGAAGTCCTTCCCGCCGAAACCGGCGTTGCAGAACAGCGCGTACATCTGCGCGGCCTCGCCGCCCAGCGGCAGCGGGCTGCCGGTGCTCTGCCCGGCCTCCACGGCCAGCTTCAGGTCCTTCAGCATCAGCGCCGCGGCGAAGCCCGGCTGGTAGTCGCGGTTGGCCGGCGAGGTCGGGACCGGACCCGGCACCGGGCAATAGCTGGTCAGCGACCAGCACTGGCCGGACGACTTGGACGCCACGTCGAACAGCTTCTGCGATTCCAGACCCAGCTTCTCGGCGAGCGCGAAGGCTTCCGACACGCCGATCATGGAAATGCCGAGGATCATGTTGTTGCAGATCTTCGCCGCCTGCCCGTTGCCTGGCCCGCCGGTGTGGACGATGGCCTTGCCCATGGCGGACAGGATCGGCTCCGCGCGCCGGAAGGCGGTGTCGCTGCCGCCGACCATGAAGGTCAGGGTCGCCGCCTCCGCACCGCCGACGCCGCCGGAAACCGGCGCGTCCACCATGGCGTGCCCCGCCGCCTCCGCCGCAGCGGCGACGGCGCGGGCGCTGTCCACGTCCACGGTGGAGCTATCGATGAACAGGCTGCCCGGCTTGGCCTTGGCGATGATGCCGTCGGGCGCGGTGTAGACCTCGCGCACATGCTTGCCGGCGGGCAGCATGGTGATGACCACCTCGGCCTCCGACGCCGCGGCGCCCGGCCCGGCGGCGACGGTGGCGCCGGCGTCGCGCGCGGCGTTGCAGGCGGCTTCCGACAGGTCGAAGGCCAGGACGGAGTGCCCGGCCTTCAGCAGGTTGCGCATCATCGGCGCACCCATGTTGCCCAGCCCGATAAAGGCGATCGTCGCCATAGCGTTTCCCCTTTGTTTTATTGTGGCGTCCGCAACCACCATTTTTGCAGCCGCCGTTTTTAGCCGCCGCCCTCAGCCGCCGGTAAGATGGCGGGCGATGATGACGCGCATGATTTCGTTGGTGCCTTCCAGAATCTGGTGCACACGCAGGTCGCGGAAAATCCGCTCGATCGGATATTCCTTGATGTAGCCGTAGCCGCCGTGGAGCTGCAGCGCCTCGTTCACCACCTGGAACCCGGCATCGGTGGCGAAGCGCTTGGCCATGGCGCAGTGGGCCGTCGCCTCCGGCAGCCCGGCGTCCAGGCTGGCGGCGGCGCGGTGCAGCATCAGCCGGGCGGCGTCCAGCTCCGTCGCCATGTCGGCCAGCTTGAACTGCAACGCCTGGAAGGCGCTCAGCGGCTTGCCAAACTGCTTGCGCTCCGCCGTGTAGGCCACTGCCTGCTCCAGGCAGAAGCGCGCCCCGCCGACCGAACAGGCGGCGATGTTCAGGCGCCCGCCGTCCAGCCCCTTCATGGCGATGCGGAATCCTTCCCCCTCCTCGCCGATGCGGTTGGCGACGGGAACGCGGCAGTTCTCGAAGATGACCGCGGAGGTCGGCTGGCTCTTCCAGCCCAGCTTGTGCTCCTGCTTGCCGAAGGACAGGCCGGGCGTTCCCTTCTCCACAACGATGCAGGAGATGCCCTTCGGACCGGGTTCGCCGGTGCGGACCATGCAGACATAGACGTCCGACGTGCCGCCGCCGGAAATGAACGCCTTCGACCCGTTCAGGACGTAATGGTCGCCGTCCCGCTCCGCCCGCGTGCGCAGCGACGCCGCGTCCGACCCGGCGCCCGGCTCGGTCAGGCAATAGCTGGCGAAATGCTCCATGGTCGTCAGCTTCGGCAGGAAGCGCTCGCGCTGCTCCCGGCTACCGAAGCGGTCGATCATCCAGGACGCCATGTTGTGGATGGAGATGTAGGCCGCCGTGGACGGGCAGGCCGCCGCCAGTTCCTCGAAGATCAGCGCCGCGTCCAGCCGCCCGAGGCCGGAACCGCCCACGTCGTCGCCGACATAGATCCCGGCGAAGCCAAGCGCGGCGGCCTGGCGCAGAGTGTCGACGGGAAAGACGCTCTCCTCGTCCCAGCGGGCGGCGTTCGGCGCCATCTCCTGCTGCGCGAAATCGCGCGCCGTGTCGCGGAACGCCTGCTGCTCTTCCGAAAGCGCAAAATCCATGCGCATCCTCCCCAGACCGCATCGGCCCGGAGTCCATCGCGGATCTCCGGTTCTCATTCTTGGCGCGAAGAACTATCATGCCTGGATACGCGATGTCTATCTCCCGTATACAGACACAGGGGCGGCGGAAAGCCGCGGTTGAGGAAGGGAAGCGCTCGGGATGGGCGATCGGATTACCGCCGAGAAGATGGCCGAAAAGATGACCGACGCGATGGCCGACAGGAAAGGCGCCACACGCGCAGACGAGGTCCGGCTCGCCATCGAGGAGGACATCTTCCTGGGCCGCCTGCGCCCCGGCACGCGGCTGGACGAGGAAAGCCTCGCGCAGCGCTTCAACATCTCCCGCACCCCGATCCGCGAGGCGATCCTCCAACTTGTCCACGCCGGGCTGGTGGAGAAGCAGCCGCGCCAGGGGGCGGTGGTGGCGCCGCTGAAGCTGCACCGCATGGTGCAGATGTTCGAGGTGATGTCGGAAATCGAGGGGCTCTGCGCCCGCTACGCCGCCCGCCGCATGTCGGAAGAGGAGAAGCAAGCCCTGAAGCGCCTGCACGACACCTCGAAGGCGCACATGGAGGCGCGCGAGCTGGACGCCTATTACGCGGTGAACCGGGCCTTTCATGAGGCCGTGCAGGCCGGCAGCCACAACGAGCCGCTCCAGGACATCGCCCGCGGCCTGTTCGCCCGGCTGGCCCCCTACCGCCGCTATCAGCTCAACCACCCGTCCCGCGTCAAGGACAGCTTCAAGGAGCATGACGACGTGGTGGAGGCGATCCTGGCCGGCGATCCGGAGGCCGCCTACGGCGCCATGCGGCGCCATGTGACCATCCAGATCGACATCTTCACCGAGTTCGTGTCCATCATGGGCGGCGGTGAAATACAGTAAGCTCGTCTTCTGTATACAAAGATGTGGCCCAGGCGATACGCCTGTGCTAAATCGGCACACCGGACCTTGGGGCGCGTGGCCTTGGGGCGCATGGATAGGAGTGCTCATGTCCGACACGGGCGACAATCTGTTCGAGCTGTTCCGCTCCCGCTTTCCGGCGGACCGCAGCCGCCCCTTCGCCGAAACCGATCCGGGCACGGACGGCGCCCGCACCGTCACTTACGGCGACCTAGAGGCGCTGACGGGCCGCTACGCCAACCTACTGGCCGACCTCGGCCTGAAGAAGGGCGACCGGGTCGCCGTGCAGGTGGAGAAGTCGGTCGAGAACATCATCCTCTACCTCGCCACCGTGCGGGCCGGCGGCGTGTTCCTGCCGCTGAACCCGGCCTACACCAAGGCCGAGGTCGAGTATTTCCTGACCGACGCGGAGCCGCATGTCTTCGTCGCCCGTCCCGAATCCGCGCACGCGCTGCGCGAGGTCGCCGACAAGGCCAAGGTCGCCCATCTGCTGACGCTCGGCACCCATGGCGACGGCACGCTGCCGGAACTGGCGGCGGGCAAGGGCACGGACTTCGCGACCGTTCCGGCGCAGGCCGACGATCTCGCCGCGATCCTCTACACCTCCGGCACCACCGGGCGGTCGAAGGGCGCGATGATGAGCCACCGGAATCTCGGCTCCAACGCGCTGACGCTGCACAGCTACTGGGGCTTCCGGCCCGACGACGTGCTGCTGCACGCCCTGCCGATCTTCCACACGCACGGCCTGTTCGTGGCGACCAACTGCATGCTGCTGAACGGCTCCTCCATGCTGTTCCTGCCGAAGTTCGACGCCGATCAGGTCATGGGGCTGCTGCCGCGCGCCACCGTGATGATGGGCGTGCCGACCTTCTACACCCGCCTGCTCGCCCATCCCGGCCTGACCCGCGAGGCGACGGCGCACATGCGGCTGTTCATCTCCGGCTCCGCGCCGCTGCTGGCCGACACCCACCGGGAGTTCTCCGCCCGCACCGGACACGCCATCCTGGAGCGCTACGGCATGACGGAAACCGGCATGCTGACCTCCAACCCGCTGGACGGGGACCGCATCCCCGGCACGGTCGGCTTCCCGCTCCCCGAGGTCGGCGTGCGCGTGGTGGACCCGGAAACCGGCGCGGTTCTGGGCACCGACGAGATCGGCATCATCGAGGTGGCCGGGCCGAACGTTTTCTCCGGCTACTGGCGGATGCCCGAAAAGACGAAGCAGGAAATCAAGCCCGACGGCTTCTTCATCACCGGCGACGTCGGCAAGATCGACGGGCGCGGCTATGTGCACATCGTCGGGCGCGCCAAGGATCTCATCATCTCCGGCGGCTTCAACGTCTACCCGAAGGAGGTCGAGACGGTCATCGACGCCATCCCCGGCGTGGTCGAATCGGCGGTGGTCGGCGTGCCGCACCCCGACTTCGGCGAAGCGGTGACCGCCGTCGTGCTGCGCAAGCCGGGCAGCGCCACCCCGGACGAGGCCGCCGTGGTCGCCGTCTGCAAGGAGCAGCTCGCCAATTTCAAGGTGCCCAAGCGCGTCTTCTTCATGGACGAGCTGCCGCGCAACGCCATGGGCAAGGTGCAGAAAAACCTGCTGCGCGACGCCCACAAGGACACCTTCACCCCGGCGAAGGCGCCCTGAGGGAGCGGCGACGGCAATCGGGCGGAGCGTGTGCTCCGCCCCCCCCCGTTTCCGTTCCCCGCCGAATCCGTATATGGTGCAGCGTTTGATCCGCCCGTCTGGTTATGGACAGGTCACGGTGAGCCGCAACCCCCTCCCAAGGTCTTCGGAGAGTCCCTGATGGAAGCGAAGACGCTGAACCGCGAATCCTGGCTGTCCGCCGCCTTCTCCGCCCTGGCGGAAGGCGGGGTCGAGCAGGTGCGGGTGGAGGTGCTCGCCAAGCGGCTGAAGGTGACCAAGGGCAGCTTCTACTGGCACTTCCGCGACCGGATGGAACTGGTCGAAGCGATGCTGGAGGGCTGGAAGACAGGCCGCATCGAAGCGATCAAATTGCAGACCCGGCTGGATGGCCGCACTCCCGCCGAGGGGCTCCGCTATGTCCTGTCGCTTTATGGCGGCAGCAGCAACCCGCGCGGCATTTCCATCGAGCTGGCCATGCGCGACTGGGCGCGCCGCGACCCGCACGTCGCGGAGATCGTGGCGGAGGTGGACCGCGAACGCCTGCGTTGCGTGTCGGACCTGTTCGCCGGGATGGGGCTGGAGCCCGACGAGGCGTTCGCACGCGCGTACCTGTTCTATTCCTTCATTTTCGGCGAAGGGCTGCTCGCCCGCTCGGCGGCGCCGGACCGGTTCGAAAAGGCGCGGGATATTTGCGGGAAGGTGCTGGTTCCGGGAGAGGCTTTTTAACTGGTGGGGTGTTCCCCCCTCACGTCCCCGTTCCACGCACCGGCGCGAAGGGCAGCCCCGCCTGATCCAGCGCCCGGTCGATCACCTCGTCCGACGCGCCGTCGAACAGTTGCAGCAGCAGTTCGTCCACCGCCCACTCGTTCGTCGGCGTCAGGGTGGCGAACAGGTCGGCCATGACCTCCGCCTGGAAATCGTCGCGGCGGTTGTCGCTGCCCTCATAGCCCATCCGCTTGGCCGTGCCGATCGCCACATGGAAGGGCGGCATCAGGACCGGCGCCACCGACGCTTTCTTCAGCACCGCCGGCAGACCCAGCGCGCCGTCGTCCCAGGCCAGCTTGCGGGCATTCTCCTCCGGGATGCCGGCTTTCGCCCCCAGCCCCGCCACGAACAGCGCCATGTCTCCCGCGCACAGAACGCGGAACAGCAGCGCCGTCGTGAACCGCCCGTTGGCGTGCAGCCAGCGGGCCGCCGCTTCCGCGTCCTCCGCGTCGCGCAGCGCCGGGCGCAGCAGCCGCAGGGTTGCCGATTCGCGCCCGCGCTTGGTCAGCCGGTCCACCAGATCCTTCGACAGGCCGTGGGTGTGGGCCAGTGTGGCGCGCACCGCGTCGGACACGAAGGCGACCAGCCGCTCCACCACGGCCAGCGGCAGGCCGGGGCGGGTCGCCGCGGCCTCGCTGACCATGCGCACCCGTCCGAACCGATCGAGCGCCCGGTGCAGCGCCGGTTCGGCCAATTCGGCACCGGGATTGCGCAACAGGGCGGTCACCACCGCGACGTTGCCGGTTTCCACGATGGCCCCGGCCACCCGCGCCGACACCGTGTGGCGATTGGCGACGGCCATGTGCTTGCCGGCATCCGGGTCCGCCAGCACGCCGAGCAGCAACTCGTCGCTGAGGCTCCCGGCGTCGCGCAGGATGGGGAAGGCGACGCGGGCCACGTCCTTCACCAGCCGCTCCGCCAATTCCGCCGTCAGCATCGCGTTGTTGCGGATCTGCCAAGCCACCGCCTCGCGCACCGCCATCTCGGCGTCGGCGGCGAAGCAGTGCATGACCTCCAGCGCCAGCGACCGTTCGGCGTCGGTCAGCCCCCCTTTTTCGAGATCGCCCGCCAGTTTCCTCATCGTGTCGATGCGGGCCTCCGCCGACGAGGACTCGAGGAGACGCTCCACGTCTCGGACGGACAGGGCACGGATTGAATGGGAGGTGTCGGTCATGTGCGGATGCCTGCCGATGAAAGAAGCATAAGGCGGTCAGTCGAGACCCTGACCCGCATAGCGGACCATGTCGCCCCAGATGCGGTCGAGCCGCCGCAGGGTGCGGTAGGCGGCCTTCAGGTCGACCGCCTCCGCCTCGTTGCGGACCAGCGCGGTGGCCTGGACCTGCTCCAGCCGGAACAGCTCGTCGCGCAGCATCCGTCCCTTGTCCGTCAGGCGCAGGCGGGCCGTGCGGCGGTCGCGCTGGCTGGCCCCGCGCTCGATGTACCCCGCCTCCACCAGGATCTTCAGGCTGTAGGACGCGTTGGACCCCAGGTAATAGCCGCGCTCCATCAGGTCGCGGACGGACGGCTCGTCGTCGCCGATCAGCATGATCATCAGCGCCTGCACCGGCCCGATGTCGTCGATCCCCTGCCTCAGCAGACCGGCCCGCACGACGTCCAGGAACCGGCGGTGCATTCGCTCGATCAGCCGGGCGAGCCCGTGATACTCGGCCAGCTCCGCCGCATCGACGGCGTCCGGCTTGGCTTCGGCGGTCACCCGGCGCTGCGTGTCCATGTTTGTGTCTCTCCGTCACTCGGCGGCCTGCGCCAGGGCCGGACCCCGGTAGCCGTTCGGATGGCGGCGGCGCCATTGCCACGCGCTGCCGATGATGCTGTCCAGATCGGGGAAACGCGGGTTCCAGCCCAGTTCGGTCCGGATGCGCTCCGACGAGGCGATCAGAACCGCCGGGTCTCCGACGCGGCGCGGCCCGACCTTCACCGGGACCGTCAGGCCGGTGACGCGCTCCGTCGCCTCGATCACCTCGCGGACGCTGTAGCCCTTGCCGTTCCCCAGGTTGAAGCGGACGCTGCGCGTCTCCAGCACCGGCAGCACCCGCATATGCGCGTCGGCGAGGTCGCACACATGGATGTAGTCGCGCACGCAAGTGCCGTCCGGCGTCGGATAGTCGTCGCCGAAAATCTCGATGTGCGGGCGGCGCCCGCTCGCCGCGTCCATCACCAGCGGGATCAGGTGGGTTTCCGGATGGTGATCCTCCCCCAGATGCCCGTTCGGATGCGCCCCCGCGGCGTTGAAGTAGCGCAGGCAGGCGGAGCGCAGGCCGTGGCAGCGGTCCGCCCAGTGCAGCGCCCGCTCGATGAAGAACTTGGATTCGCCGTAGGGGCTGCCGGGGTCGATGGCCGTCTCCTCGTCGATCGGCAGACGCTCCGGCGTGCCGAACAGGTTGGCGGTGGAGGAGAAGACCATCCTGCGCACGCCGGCCCCGGTCGCCGCGCGGATCAGGTTCAGCGAGTTGACCGTGTTGCCGTGCAGATAGAGGTGCGGATCGCGCATCGATTCACCGACCAGCGACAGGGCGGCGAAGTGGAACACCGCGTCGAAGCGCCATTCGGCGAAGACGCGGCTCAGCGCGTCCATGTCGGCAAGGTCGGCTTCGACGAAGGCCGCATCGGACGGCACGGCGGCGCGGTGGCCCTGGCGCAGGTTGTCGAGCACGACGACCCGGAAACCGCGATCGAGCAGTTCCGCCACGCAATGGCTGCCGACATAGCCGGCACCACCGGTCACGAGAACGGTCTGGGGCGAGTTCATCGTAAATATTCCTTGGATTTGAGAAATATTCGCAAATTCAGGCACCCGCCGGCATCAAAGGATCGTACATCCCCTGGTGGCAAGCGCAAGAGTTCCGCGGCGCAGCATGCCGTCAATTCAGGCGGAAGGCCAGTTGACGAAAAAGGGGCATGGTCGCCCGGAAAGGCTCTCGGCGTCTCCGTTAAAAACGTTTAAGAACAATGCCTTACAGCGCTGCAAATACCTCTTTCGGTGTTCCCCGGACGGGGTAGCGACCCAAACTTGTCACACGCCGGGTGATGGCGGCGGACGTAAGCGGAAATGGCGCGGGCCCAGTTTTCTCCGCAACGGGCGGCCTTTATCCGGGCTTCGTCTCAAAAGGGATTCAGGCGGCCCGGCATCACCGCAACAATTCGTTAACCATGAGGCTCCTTGCATGACCGGCTTCATGGCACGCCCCACGGGAAAAGAACGCGGGACGCAAGAAAAGGAATCGGCATGAGCGGTATGGATCGGACCCTGCTGACCCAAGCCTACCGGAAGATCGGGCGCGGCCTGCTGCTGGCCGGCGCCCTCACCTTCTTCGTCAACATCCTCATGCTGGTGGTGCCGCTCTACACCATGCAGGTCTATGACCGCGTGATGAGCAGCCGCAGCCTGGAGACACTGACCATGCTCGCGGTGATCTCCGTGGGCGGGCTGGTGCTGTACGGCGTGCTGGATTTCATCCGGGCGCGCGCCTTCCTGGTCTGCGGAGCGGTGATCGCGCACCGCTTCAACGTGCCGGCGCTCCAGGCGGCCATCGTGGACGCGTTGGGCGGCGGCACGCGCAACGCCGGCCAGACCATGCGCGACCTGAACGACCTGCGCAACTTCATGACCAGCAACGCCGTGGTGGTGCCGCTGGACCTGCTGTGGACGCCGATCTTCCTCGTCATCCTGTTCCTTCTGCACCCGATCTACGGCTGGATCGCGGTGGGTTCGGCGCTGCTGCTTCTGACCATGAACGCGCTGACCGACGCGCTGACCCGCCGCCCCATCGCCGATGCGAACGAAGCGTCGGCCAAGGTGTTCGCCGACGTGGCCAGCACCGTCCGCCACGCCGAAGCCATCGAGGCCATGGGCATGCTGCCGCCGCTGGCCCGCCGCTGGCAGTTGGCGCAGGTCGGCTCCGCCTCCCTCATCGACCGGGGCGTCGTGGTGTCGCGCGGCATGGCCTCGGCCTCGCGTTCGCTGCGGCTGATCCTCCAGATCGCCACCATTTCCGCCGGCGCGGCGCTGGTCATCCGGAACGAGGCGTCGCCGGGCAGCATGATCGCCACCGGCATCATCATGGCCCGCCTGCTCCAGCCCTTCGAGCATCTGGTGGAGAACTGGCGCCAGTGGGTCGTCGCCCAGACCGCCCACAAGCGCATCCGCGAGCTTCTGAACGGCGAGGGCACGCGGCGCAGCACCATGCCGCTGCCGCAGCCCGAGGGGCGCCTGACCGTGGACCGCGTCAGCCATGTGCCGAAGGGCCTGCAACGCCCGGTGCTGCGCGGCGTCTCCTTCGCGCTGGAACCGGGGGAGGTGCTGGGGATCATCGGCCCTTCGGGGGCCGGCAAATCGACGCTGGCCCGTCTGCTGGTCGGCATCTGGGAGCCCACCGCCGGCGGCATCTATCTGGACGGCACCAGCACCTTCCTGTGGGAGCGCGAGAGCTTCGGCCATTACGTCGGCTATGTGCCGCAATCGGTCGCCCTGCTGGACGGCACCATCGGCGAGAACATCGCCCGCATGGCCCAGGCCGACCCGGCGGAGATCGTGCGCGCCGCCCGGCTGGCCGGTGTCCACGACATGATCGGACGCCTGCCCTTCGGCTACGACACGCCGGTCGGCGAGAACGCCTTCGCCCTGTCCGGCGGCCAGCGGCAGCGCATCGCTTTGGCCCGCGCGCTGTTCGGCAAGCCCCGCCTGATCGTGCTGGACGAACCGAACTCCAATCTCGACCACGAGGGCGAACAGGCGCTGCTGCACGCGATCAACCACGCCCGCCGGGACGGCGCCACCATCGTGATGGTCGCCCACCGCCCCTCCATCGTGTCGGTCGCCGACAAGCTGCTGGTCCTGAAGGACGGCATGGTCGAGCATTTCGGCGAACGCGCCGACGTGTTGAAGATGGTCCAGCCCGGCGGCGCCGTGAAGGTGGCCCGGCTGGTCCGGACGGGAGAATCCGCATGACCGGTACGACGATTCCCCAAACTCAGACTCCGCAGCCCTCCCTCACCGCCGGCTGGGCGCCCGTCATCGACGTGACGCCGCACGAACCCACGCTGCGCGGCACGGCGCTGGCCGGCGCCCTGGCCGTCGCCATCGGCTTCGGCGGTTTCTTCGGCTGGGCCTTCACCGCCAGCCTGGACAGCGCGGCCATCGCGCCCGGCACCATCATGGTGGAAAGCCACCGCAAGACCGTCTCCCACCTGGAGGGCGGCATCCTCAGCGAACTGCTGGTGAAGGACGGCGATCTGGTGGAGGCCGGGCAGGTCCTGCTGCGGCTAGACACCACGCAGAGCGGCGCCGTGGTCGCGCAGTTGCACGGGCAATACTGGACCTCGCTGGCGCGCCTTGCGCGTCTGCGCGCGGAACAGACCGACGCGAAGACTCCCGTCTACGCCGATGAACTGGTGACCGCCGCCAAGACCAGTTCCGTCGCCGCGGAGGCGCTGGCCGCCGAACAGCGCCTGTTCGAATCGCGGCGCGACGCCTACGAGGGACAGATCTCCATCCAGCGCAAGCGCATCGGGCAGCTCCGCAACGAATTGGTGGCGCTGGAATCGCAGCGCGTCGCCGCCAACGACCGGCTCCGCTACACCCAGGACGAACTGCGGATCGTCGAAGGCCTTCTCGCCAAGGGCTACGAGCGCAAGCCTCGCATGCTGGAGCTTCAGCGCAACGTCGCCGACACCAAGGGCCGGCTGGGCGAGATCCAGGCCGACAAATCGAAGGCCGAACAGGGCATCGCCGCGGCGGAGTTGGAGATCATCAATCTCGGCAACACCCGCCGGTCGGAGGTCGGGAACGACCTTCAGACCGTGCAGGCCACCGTCTCCGACCTGTCGGAACGGCTGCGCAGCGCCGGGGACGTGTTGAAACGCCAGGAACTGGTCGCGCCCCAGGCGGGCCGCGTCACCAACCTGCGCTTCTACACGCCGGGCGGCGTCATCCCCGCGGGCCAGGGCATCCTGGACATTGTTCCGCAGGACGACGGGCTGATCGTGGAGGCCCGCGTCGCCCCCGCCGACGTTCAGAACATCGACGTGGGTGGCAGCGCCATGGTGCGGCTGGTCGGCTACCGCCAGCGGCTGGTCCCGCCGGTCCAGGGCAAGGTTCTCACCCTCTCCGCCGACCAGCTTGAGGACGAGCGCACCGGCCAGGGCTATTTCATCGCGCGGATCGCCCTGGATGCCGAGGCGATGAAGGCGCTGCCGAACGTGGAACTGCAACCCGGCATGCCGACCGAGGTGATGATCCACGGGCACACCCGCAAGGCCATCGAATACTTCCTGACCCCCTTGACCGACGGTATGAACCGCGCCTTCCGCGAGAACTGAGCCATCGCGACACAGGATCATTTTGCGCGCTCCCCCGTTGCCCAACAGGCAGGAAGGGGAGCGCGCGACCATGACCGCACGGTGGGACCGGGACACCCTGAAGCGCGTCGCCGACGCCATCGGCGACGTGCATCTCTACGACAAGCACCACACGGGCGAGCTTGTCGCCATGCGCCTGCGCGATTCGCTGGCCGACACCCCCGGCTATGACCGGGCGGCGGTCGAGGACAAGCTGATGGAACTGGCGCGGGCCGCGCTGGACGCCGCGGAGGCCGGGAAGGTCTGATCCGGGCACGGCGGCAACAAAAATAATCATCGTCCCCTCGGGCGTCATCGGTCACAGCCGGCGGCCTCCGGCCTGGCATCACAAGGCGGCCGGATCGGCGCAGCCTTTGGGCAATGTCAGGTCCGGGAGGGGCCGGTGCGCCTCACCCGGCATGTCCCGCAGCGCTGACGCTTTTAAAATCCGGTTTTTAAAAACCTTGCCCTCTCCACCGGCTTTTCAAAGATCCGGCCCGTCGAACGCGCCGCAGCGTCTCCGATCATCTCCGAACGGCAGTCTCCAACGGCATGAACCCATTCGAAATGCATGGGCTCTCCGGAGATCTTTAAAAAATTCCGGGGAATTTTGGCAAAACGTCTTTCACATCCTTTTAAAAGTATTACGCACAAACAATTCGTTTTATTTTGTAGATGAACATCATTACTTTACAAAGGGGCCTTAAAAACGCCGATCAGAGGCCGTGATCAGAATGCTATATTTAGAATTTCGAAAGGATTTAAAATCATTGTTCCAGCAATGACGTAATGAACGTTGATGATTATTATGTTTTGACTCTATGAACTCAAGATTTGTCTGGGTTTGACCTTATGTTTGTCACAGCCATGCGCCGCGGTATTTGGGTAAAGGCTTGAAGGTACCTCGCCATTTCGGGGTAGGACCACCCCGCCCCACCGAATCCAATCGTTAAGGAGTATGACCCATGGCCACCCTTCCTGGCGGCAACTACGACGACATCATCACCGGCACCAACGGCGGCGACTTCATCGATGGCGGCAATGGTGACGACGTCCTGATGGGCGGCAACGGCGCCGACTCGATTCTCGGCGGCGAAGGGCGCGACGCTCTGTTCGGCGGCAACGGCAGCGATCTTCTGTCCGGCGGCAGCGGGGCCGACATCCTGGACGGCGGCAACGGAAACGACACCCTGGACGGTGGCGACGGCGACGATTACCTGTCCGGCGGCAACGGCGACGACGTGCTGATCGGTGGCCGCGGCAAGGACGTTCTCGACGGCGGCAAGGGCGACGACGTCCTGTCCGGCGGTGACGGCGACGACATCCTGAAGGGCGGCGACGGCGACGACATCCTGGATGGCGGCGGCCACAACGATTATCTCGACGGCGGCAAGGGTGACGACGTGCTGCTGGGCGGCACCGGCGACGACATCCTGAAGGGTGGCGAGGGCGACGATTTCCTGTCCGGCGGCGACGGCAACGACATCCTGGAAGGCGGCGCGGGCGACGACATCCTGGCGGGCGGCGCCGGCAACGACGTCTTCGTCTTCTCGGGCGGCGGCGGCCAGGACGTGGTTCTCGACTTCCGCGCGGGCGAGGACGTCCTCCAGATCGAGCGCAACATCAACGGCCTGGAAATCAACGACGCCTCCGATCTGGCGGCGCGCGTCACCGACATGGGCGGCAACGCCGTCATCGACCTCGGCAACGGCGACAGCATCATGCTGAAGGGCGTTTCCGCCGACGAAGTTCACAACAACCCGAACGACTTCTTCGTCATTCACTAAGCCGTAACCACCCAGGGACCGGACCGGCGGCGTGTTCCCCGCATGCCGCCGATGGGTCCGGCTAGGGAGAACATGACCGTACTCGCCGTCCTGCCGGCCTCGGCCTCCATCGCGTCCGCCCAGCTCCATGCGCTCGGCGACGATTTCGTGCTCGCCTCGTGGGAGAGCGACGGACCGGAGCCTTCCGGCCGCGTCCTTCCCACCCTCGACGGCGAGGAGGTCCGGCCCCCCTACACCACCTTGTCCGTCCGGACGAGCTGGGGTGGGCAGCGGGTGCTGTCGATCCTGCGGGCGCCCCGGACATCCGGTGCGCCCGTCCGTTTCGTCGCCCAGAATCGCATCGTCGCGGAGGTCCTGGCCGAACCGCAGGTTCCCGATCCCGACCCCGCCTTCCTGCTGGGCAGCCTCGACGCGCCGTCGCGGCTGCGCGTGGTCCGCTTCCTTTTCGATTTCGCGCGCTCCACCCCGGCGCTGCGCAGCGATTCCGGCTTCGCCACGGTCTGCCGCCGCATGGTGCTGGAGCTGTCGCCCACCCCCTCCCCGATCATCGCACGCGCCCTGGCGACCGACGAGCTTCTGCTCTGCGCCGCTTCGCTGTCCTCCGGCTTCGGTGAGGTGACGGGGGCCGTCATCATCACCACCGGGGCGGTCGGCCCCTCCCCCTTCGATGTCTGCATCGGTTCCGCGCTGGACCGGCGCGGGCGCGCGGCCATGTCGCTGCTGGTGGACAAGGCGTTGTGCGCGCCGGGCAACCTGCTGGTGGTGCTGGGCCGCAACGGGCTGGCCTGCCGCAGCTTTTCCGCCGTCCCTCCCAATTTGCCGAGCCTGACCGAGCGTCTCTCCACCCGCCGCGACACGCCGCTGGAACTGCGCCAGTACATTCTGAGCGCGCTCGCCCAACGCGGGCGGTCGGATGCCACGGCGGCGGCGGCGGTGCGCGAACTCCAAGTGCTTGCCCCACTGCCCAAGCGGCAGGTGGCCGACGCCAAGCGCTCCATCGGAGCCGCCCTCGACCTCGCCATTCCCACCGGCGACGGCGGGCTGTTCCTGGCCGGCTGGGTGCACGATCCGCACGGCCTGTCCGGCGGCCTCACCCTGCGGACGCCCTTCGGCGGCGAACGCCGGCTGGAGAGGCTGGAGCACCGCTTCCCGCGCGAGGATGTGGCGAAGCTGTTCGGCACCGCCCCGTCCACCGACCGCAGCGGCTTCGTCGCCTATCTGCCCGGCGCGCCCGAACCCGCCGCCGCGCTTCAGGTCCATGCGGAGCTTCGGCTCGGTTCGGGCGGATCGATCCGGCTGGTGCCGCCGCTGCGTCCGCTGTCCCCCGCCGAAGCCCGCGCCGCGGTGCTGGGCAGCCTGCCGCCGCAGCACGCCACGCCGCTGGTGCTGGAAACGGTGATCGCCCCGGCGGTCGCGCCGCTGCACGCCGCCCATATGGCGACCCGCGGCGAGCCGGAAACCGTCACCTTCGGGCGCGTCCCAGACAACCCGTCCGTCTCCGTCATCATCCCGCTCTACAAGGCGCTGGAGTTCCTGCGCTTCCAGCTTTCCAGCTTCGCCACCGATCCCGGCATGGCCGGGGCGGAGCTGGTCTTCGTGCTCGACAGCCCGGAACAGCGCGACGAGCTGGTGCACATGCTGCACGGCTTCCACGCGCTCTACGGCCTGCCGATGCGGCTGCTGGTGCAGTCCGCCAACTACGGCTATTCGGCGGCCAACAACGCGGGGGTCGCGGCCTCCACCGGGCGGACGCTGCTGTTCCTGAATTCCGACGTGATCCCCGACCGGCCCGGCTGGCTGCCGGCCCTGCTCGAAGCGCTGGAGCGCACGCCCGGCACCGGCGCGGTGGGGCCGAAGCTGCTGTTCGACGACGACAGCCTTCAGCACGCCGGCCTCTACTTCGACCGCGACGTCCGGGGGCGCTGGTACAACCACCATTTCTTCAAGGGCCTGCCGCGCGACTTCCTGCCCGCCCGGCGGGAACGCAGCGTGCCCGGCGTGACCGGCGCCTGCCTGATGATGACCCGCGAAAGCTTCGATTCCGTGGGCGGCTTCTGCGAGGACTACGTCATCGGCGATTATGAGGATTCCGACCTCTGCCTGCGCATCCGCAAGGCGGGGCTGGACATCCGCTACGTCCCCTCGGTGGAGCTGTACCATCTGGAGCGCCGCTCGATCAGCCGGCACCAGGGCTACACCCGCGGCGTCGCCTCCGAATACAACGGCTGGCTCCACGCCCGCCGCTGGGGCGCGATGATGGAGGAACTGGCCGCCCGCGACTGGAACCGGCTCCCCCCGCCTCCCGCCCTGGAAGAGAGCCTGATGCGGCCCCTGACGGCGGGAACGCCCGCCGAAGCCCCGGCCAAGCAGCGCCTGTTCGGGCGCGCGAACCGGAACCGGAGCTGACCCCATGAACGAGATCCTGACCGGGCGCCGCCTCGCCGTCCTGCGCCGAAACACCGATCCACGGCTGGAGTGGCTGTGCGCGCAGATCGCGCGCAACCGCTTCCTGCCCGTGCCGCCGCCGGACCGCGTGTTCATCGGCGACGGCGATTTCCGGGCCATCGGAGCGGAGTTCCTGCGCCACTTCGTCCGCGTCGGCGGACTGAAGCCGAAGCACCGCGTGCTGGAGATCGGCTGCGGCATCGGGCGCATGGCCGTTCCGCTGACGCAGTATCTGGAGTCCTCCTACGACGGCGTGGACATCG
>JAEYPE010000188.1 GCA_023411035.1 Pseudomonadota bacterium | reverse complement strand
GAGTACACCCACTACAACCTGGACAACCGGGAAGTGGGCGCGGCCGATCGCGACGGCAACATCGTGATCCTGCAAACCGCGCTGACCTTCTGATCCCGGTTCGATCCGGTCCGGTCTACCGGGGGGGGGGGGGGGGGTGCCCCGCCCCCCCGCGCCGCCGCGGGTACACGGATGCGTCGGTTTTGCCGGCAGAATCCGGCGGCTGCGGCTCAATGCCGCCGCAGCGGATCGGACGGACGGGGCTCGGAGGATCAAGGTGCCGCTCAGGCGGTCCCCCCCAGCCGGGCGGCGGCGTTCGCGGCGCCCATGGCGAGAGCCGCCTCGCGGGCGGTCAGGCCGCGCGCGTCCCGCGCCTCCGCGTCGGCGCCGCGGGCGAGCAGGACGTCCAGCATCTCCACCCGGTCGAACATGGCCGCGGTCATCAGCGCCGTCCGCCCGTCCGGCCCGCAGCCGTCCACCGCCGCGCCTTCCTCCAGCAGAACGCGAAGGACCGCGGCATCCCCTTTGAAGGCGGCGGCGGCCAGCGGCGTCTGCCCGCGGTCGTTCGCCAGTTCCGGATCGGCGCCGTGGCGCATCAGGGTCCGGGCAAGTTCGGCGTGACCGTGGTAGCTGGCCAGCATCAGCAGGCTGTCGCCCTTGTCGTTCCGCAGGTTGGGCGGCAGGCCCATCTCCAGCAGTTCCGCCAGCTCGGCGGTGCAGCCGGTCCGCGCCCAGTGGAACAGCTTTCCGGCGAAGGCGATGGTGTCCTCGTCCAGTTCCCTTTGCGGCTCCATGGCGGCTCCCCGAATCGGACTTCCGTTCAAACCGGAGAAACAACCGCCGGGCGGCTTTGTTGCACCATGTCCTCCCGCGCCTCTTCCAGCAGCCAGCCGCGGAAGGCGGCGACGGCGGGACGGTCCTGCATTCCCTCCGGACAGAGGAACCAATAGCTGCCGGGCGACGCCTCGATCCCCGGAAAGGGCAGGACGAGGCGGCCCGCCGCGACATCCTCCGCGCACAGCATGCGGTCGGCGACGGTGGCGCCCATCCCGGCGGCGGCGGCCTGCATCGCCGGGTCCATGGCGTCGAACACCGCCCCCTGCCGCAGCACCTCGAAAAAGGGCAGGCCCGCCGCATCCAGCCAGACCTTCCAGTCCTGCCCCTCCGAACAGCCGTGCAGCAGGGGTATGGAACCGAGATCCATCGGCTCCCGCAGCCGCTCCGCCAGCGCCGGGGGGCAGACGACGGTAAGCCGCTCCGGAAGCACCTCCACGGCGGGAAGGCCGGGCGGGATTTCCCGGCCATAGGCGATGGAGGCGTCGAACTCCTGCGGGTCGAACTCCAGACCGCTGCTCCAGGCGACGGTCACCCGCACCTGCACGTCGGGGTACCGCGCCTGGAAGCGGACCAGCCGCGGCATCAGCCAGCGGATGCCGAAGGAGAAAGCCACCTTGATCCGCAGATCCCGCCCCCGCGCCGCCAACCGCGCCGCCGTCCCGGCGATGCGGTCGAAGGACTCCGACAGCACCGGAAGCAGGGCGCGCCCGTCGTCCGTGAGTTCGACCCGCCGTGTCAGGCGCCGGAACAGCGGCACGCCCAGCCATTCCTCCAGCGCCATGATCTGCCGGCTGACGGCGCCCTGCGTCACGCACAACTCGTCCGCCGCCTTGGAAAAGCTCTGGTGCCGGGCCGCCGCCTCGAAGGCGCGCAGGGCGTGGAGGGGCGGTAGGGCACGCCGCATGAGACCGTTCCATGAATGAGATTGGCTCATCCATCCTATGAGAAAGCATGGTTTGTCGGCAACGCGCCGCCGCGCGATTTTCCGGGGTCCAGGATCGACCGACCGGCGGGAGGGCCGCATGACGAGCATGAGCGGAACGCACGACAAGAGCAGGAACGGGACCCCCGCCGGACCCGCCGCCTGGCTCGCCCGCCTGCGCGGCTGGCGGGAGCGGCGGGCGCTGCGCCACGCGCTGGCCCGCATGGATGCGCATCTCCGGGCCGATATCGGCTTTGACGAGGCCACGGCGCGGGAGGAAATGGAGAAGCCTTTCTGGAGGCCGTAACCGGGGTGAAGCTCCATGCCAGCGGTTCGCATTCACCAGCCCACGGGGATGGAGGGTGTTAATCCATCGGCTGGTCGAGCGGGCGGCCCATCGCCGCACCCGCCGCGGCCCCCAGGGCGCAGCCCAGCGCGGTGGCCGGGCCGGTCGCCGGCAGGGCGGCTCCACCGGTCGCGGCACCCGCCGCGACGGCGCCCGTCGCCCCCACCGCCCCACCGGCCACGCAGCCGAGCGTCAGCCCCGCCACCGTGTGCCGGTTCTGGTACAGCAGGGCTCCGCCCAGGATGATCGCGCGCTCCGCCCCGTCGCGCAGCCCATCCGTCCTGTCGGACAGCCAGCCGCGCCAGTCCGGTGCGGGCGAAGCGGCCTGAGCCGCCGGTGCTGCCATGATCGCCAGCGTGGCAAGAGCCGCGGCGACGAAAAGGGGTCGGCCAGTCGTGTGTCGCATGGAAAGCTCCTTTTCCGGGGCGGAAGGATACGCCATCGCCGCGTGAAGGCCGCCCCCGAAAGGAGGGGAAGGACCGCCGCCGTCCGGACTACCCCCTTAGCGTCCGGCGTGTAGTAGATACTTACTGCCAAACAAACAATCAGCATCGCTAACATTCAGGCTGGAGCCACTCACCGGAACGGAGCCAGCCACCATGGCCAAGGCCATCCACATGATGATCCGGGTCCTCGACGAAGAGCGGTCGCGGGATTTCTACGCCCGCGCGTTCGGCCTGGAATGCGCCGACCGCTACGCCTTCGACGGCTTCACCCTGGTCTATCTGCGCAACGACGAAAACGATTTCGAGATCGAACTGACCATCAACCACGGGCGCACCGAACCCTACGCCCATGGCGACGGCTACGGCCATCTGGCCGTCTGCGTGGACAATCTGGACGGGGAACACCGGCGCTTCACCGCGCTCGGCTACAGCCCCAACCCGATCAAGGAGTTCGAGCGGGACGGCGCGCTCATGGCCCGCTTCTTTTTCGTCCAGGACCCTGACGGCTACAAGATCGAGGTCCTCCAGCGCCATGGCCGCTACCGCTGACACCAGCGGTCCGGAACCAAGAACCGTAAAGGTTATGGGAGGAAGCGATGCGTTCTCCGACGAACCCCATTTCGAAACCCGACATGGACCGGCGCGCCTTCCTGGCGGCGTCGGCCACCGCCGCCACGGCGGTCGCCATCCTGGTGTCGGGCGGGGCGATCCTCTGCCCGAGGGAGGCCTGGGGGTATGAAACCAAGGCGCTGGCACCGGACACCATGCGCTCGCTGATCCGGGTGTCGCGGGACATCTACCCGCACGACCGGCTGGCCGACCGCTTCTATGCCCTCGCCATGAAGGCGCAGGACGAGAAGGCCGCCGCCGACGCCACCCTGAAAGAGTTGTACGAGGCCGGCATGGCGAAGCTCGACAAGCTGGCGAAGGCCAAGCACGACGCGCCCTACGCCGAGGTCGGCTGGGAAGCCGACCGGGTCCGCCTGCTGCACGAGATCGAGGCCGATCCCTTCTTCCAGGCGGTGCGCGGCGGGCTGGTGACCGGCCTCTACAACAACCAGGAGATCTGGCCCCTCTTCGGCTACGAGGGCGAGAGCGCGGCCAAGGGCGGCTACATCGACCGCGGATTCAACGACATCGAGTGGCTCTGACCACCGGCTTCGGGAAGGATGTTTCAGCCATGGCAGCGAAATTCGACCTGAACGACGACAGCGTCGTGGTGATCGTGGGGTCCGGGGCGGGCGGCGGGACGCTGGGCACGCAACTGGCGCTGAAGGGCATCAAGACGGTGATCCTGGAGGCCGGCGGCCGCCACAACATGGAGGATTTCCAGAACGACGAATGGGCCAGCTTCGCCCAGATTTCCTGGCTCGACCCGCGCACCACCTCGGGAAGCTGGCGGGTGTCGCGGGACTTCCCCGGCCTGCCGGCCTGGATCGTCAAGGCGGTCGGCGGTTCCACCGTGCACTGGGCGGGCGCCTCGCTGCGCTTCCAGCCGCACGAGTTCAAGACCCGCACCACCTACGGCGAGGTCGCGGGCGCCAACCTGCTGGACTGGCCGCTCACGCTGGAAGAGTTGGAGCCCTGGTACGCCATGGCGGAGGACCGCATGGGCGTCACCCGCACCAACGGCATCCCCGGCCTGCCCGGCAACAACAACTTCAAGGTCCTGAAGGCCGGCGCCGACAAGATGGGCTACAAGGAGTGCCACACCGGCAACATGGCGATCAACTCGCAGCCCCGCGACGGGCGCGGGTCCTGCCAGCAGATCGGCTTCTGTTTCCAGGGCTGCAAGTCCGGGGCGAAATGGTCCACCCTCATCGCCGAGATCCCCAAGGGCGAGGAGACCGGCAAGCTGGAGGTCCGCGCCAACGCCCAGGTGCTGAAGATCGAGCATGACGCGAAGGGCAAGGTGACCGGCGTCGTCTACGCCGACAAGGACGGGGCGATCCAGCGCCAGAAGGCCCGCATCGTCGCGGTGGCCGGCAACTCCATCGAAAGCCCGCGCCTGCTGCTGAACTCCGCCTCCGCCATGTTCCCGGACGGGCTGGCCAACTCCTCCGGCCAGGTGGGGCGGAACTACATGCGGCACATGACCGGCTCGGTCTACGGCGTGTTCGAAAAGCCGGTGCGCATGTACCGCGGCACCACCATGGCCGGCATCATCCGCGACGAGGCGAAGAACAGGCCCGACCGCGGCTTCGTCGGCGGGTACGAGATGGAAACCCTGTCACTGGGCCTGCCCTTCATGGCCGCCTTCCTCGACCCCGGCTCCTGGGGGCGGGAGTTCACCTCCGCGCTCGACGGCTACGACCGGATGGCCGGCATGTGGCTGGTGGGGGAGGACATGCCGCAGGAAAGCAACCGCATCACCCTGCACGCCGACAAGAAGGACAAGTACGGGATGCCCGTCCCGAATGTCCATTTCGACGACCATCCCAACGACGTCGCCATGCGCCAGCACGCCCACCGGCAGGGCATGGCGCTGTATGAGTCGGTGGGGGCGACCCGGACCTTCCCGACGCCGCCCTACCCGTCCACCCACAATCTGGGCACCAACCGGATGAGCGAGAATCCGCGCGACGGCGTGGTGAACAAGTGGGGCCAGACCCACGACGTGGCGAACCTGTTCGTGTCCGACGGGTCGCAGTTCACCACCGGCGGCGCCGAGAACCCTACCCTGACCATCGTGGCGCTGGCGCTGCGGCAGGCCGACCACATCGCCGGCCAGATGGCGAAGAACGCGATCTGATCGCCGCCTCCCTCCCCCGGCCAACTCCCGGTTTCCCGGAGCCCCTCTCTTCCGGATGGAGGAGGGGGGCCTTCTTTTGCTCTCACGCCGTCTCGCGCTCTTTCTCGGCGGCGGACGAAGGGGCCGCAATTCCCGCCGGAAGGGCGGTGGCGGCCACCGCGGCAAAATCGGTGCGGGCCTCCCGCTCCAGTTCTTCCACGCAGGGGCGATGCCCTTTCACCTCCTGAGCGTAGGTCAGGCAGGCGCAGCGCAAAAGGCCGGCAAAGTTGCGCCGCTCCACCCCGCGCGCCAAGACTTCATCGTGCAACTTTGACAGGAAGCGGCCAAGCGACACACCCTGCATCGCCGCAATCTCCTCCAGAGCGCCCCAGAAGGCCGCTTCCAGACAGACGCTCGTCGAATGACCGCTAAGGCGGACCCGCCGGGTTACCATGCGGAAGCGCTCAGGGTCCTGACCGGCGAAAATTCGGCACATCCCTTGTCTCCTCCCAGACTATCCCGGTTTCTTGAATGCACTATGAACGGAAAATCCGCAAAACGCACCAACTTCCCGGAAGAGCGGCCCTCACAGGTTGAGAATACAAAGATTAATATTGCCGAATCCGCGCGCCACCAAAAGATCCGGCGACGCCAAGTCTTCTCCGTATGCCGCCCCGCCCGCTGAAATAAGCGCTTACCCCGGCCAACCCGCCGCAAAAGAACTAGCATTGAAAATTCGGGGAACCGTTTGCGCAGCGCATTTCTGTCACGGAACCCGCCATGCTTGCCCCCGTTATTGGTTTCCGGTTTTCGATTTCATTCCGCTGCGCCGCAAAAATTTAATTGTATTCGTGGCGAATTCCCGGCGGCACTACAGAAGAGAGGACGGAAGCATGAGTTGGGCCGGCCAACATCAGTTCCCTATCGGCAGAAACCGAAAAAGAACACGTCAGACCGCCGACTCCCCACGCTCCATGAGCACCGACCAATCCCAGCAAACCCTGATCTGCTTTTCACACCTGCGCTGGAGCTTTGTTTATCAGCGCCCACAACATCTTATGTCACGATTCGCGCGCAGCCACCGCGTGCTGTTCATCGAGGAACCGATCCACAACGACACGCCGGAACCCTGGCTGGACGTGCGGGAGGATGAAGGCGTCCACGTCCTGGTTCCCCGCCTTCCCGCCGGCATGGACGGCCACGAGGCCGAAACCGCACAGCGCCGGCTTCTCGATCTCTATCTGGCCGAGGAAGGCGTGTCCGACCCCATCCTCTGGTACTACACGCCGATGAGCCTCGGCATGTCCGGCCATCTGCGCGGTGCGCTGGTGGTCTACGACTGCATGGACGAGTTGTCGGCCTTCCACGGCGCTCCGCCGGAACTGGTGGAGCGGGAGCGGCACCTGCTGGCGCGCGCCGATGTCGTGTTCACGGGCGGCGTCAGCCTTTATGAGGCCAAGCGCGGCCTGCACCCCAACGTGCACGCCTTCCCCAGCAGCGTGGACGTCGCCCATTTCGCCGCCGCCCGCGGCATCACGGAGGAGCCCGCCGATCAGGCAGCCATTCCGCATCCGCGGCTGGGCTTTTACGGCGTCATCGACGAGCGGCTGGACATTGCCCTGCTGGACGCCGTGGCGGCGGCGCGGCCCGACTGGCAGCTCGTTCTGGTCGGCCCGGTGGTGAAGATCGACCCGGCCCATCTGCCCCGCCGTCCGAACATCCACTATCTCGGGCCGAAGAGCTACGACGACCTGCCCCATTGCCTGGCAGGCTGGGACGCCGCGCTGATGCCCTTCGCGCGCAACGAGTCCACCCGCTTCATCAGCCCGACCAAGACGCCGGAATATCTGGCGGCCGGGCGCCCGGTCGTCTCCACCTCCATCACCGACGTGGTGCGCGGCTATGGCGACAGCGGCGTCGTGCGCATCGCCGATACTCCGGAGGACTTCATCGCCGCCGCCGAGACCGCCCTGACCGACGCCGCAGACCCGGATCGGCTGCGCGCCGCCGCGGATCATGTCCTCAGCGACATGTCCTGGGACAAGACCCAGGCCCGCATGAAGGCGCTGATGGATCGGGCCCACCAGCGCGGGCGCAGCGCGCCCTCGGCCCACCGCCCGGCACCGGCGACCCACCCGGCCAAGCACGTCAACGGACGCGCGGCGGGGCGCCGGTCCGGCTTCGATTACCTGATCGTCGGGGCGGGCTTCGCCGGCAGCGTTCTGGCGGAACGTCTGGCGGCGGGGCTGAACAAGCGCGTCCTGCTGATCGACCGGCGCCCGCACATCGGTGGCAACGCCTACGACCACTATGACGACGCGGGCGTGCTGATCCACCGCTACGGCCCGCACATCTTCCACACCAACTCGCAGCAGGTCGCGGACTATCTGTCCCGCTTCACGAAGTGGCGGCCCTATGAGCACCGGGTGCTGGCGCATGTGGGCGGACAGTTGGTCCCCATCCCGATCAACCGGACCACCGTCAACCGCCTGTACGGGCTGGATCTGGACGAGGCCGGGGTGGCCGCCTTCCTGAAGAGCCGGGCGGAGCCGGTGGCCGACATACGCACCTCCGAAGACGTGGTGGTCGGCGCGGTCGGGCGGGAGCTGTACGAGACGTTCTTCCGCGGCTACACCCGCAAGCAGTGGGGCCTCGACCCGTCGGAACTCGACAAGGCGGTGACCGCCCGCGTGCCGACGCGAACCAACGACGACGACCGCTATTTCGGCGACAGCTTCCAGGCGATGCCGCTGCACGGCTTCACGCGGATGTTCGAGACCATGCTCGACCACCCGAACATCAAGGTGATGCTGAACACCGATTTCGACGACGTGCGGGATGAGGTGGCGTATGACCGCATCGTCTACACCGGCCCCATCGACGAGTATTTCGGCCACCGCTTCGGCAAGCTGCCCTACCGCTCCCTGACCTTCCGGCACGAGACGATGGACCGGGAGTGGTTCCAGCCCACCGCCGTGGTGAACGAACCGTCGGAGGCGGTGCCCTACACCCGCGTCACCGAATACAAGCATCTGACCGGGCAACGGCACCCGAAGACCAGCATCACCTACGAATATCCGTCCGCGCAGGGCGATCCCTACTACCCGATCCCCCGCCCGGAGAACCAGGAGCTGTTCCGCAAATACCAGACGCTGGCCGACGCGACGCCGGACGTGATCTTTCTGGGGCGGCTCGGCACCTACCGCTACTACAACATGGATCAGGTGGTGGCGCAGGCGCTGGCGGCCTATGCCCGCATCGAGAAGGAGGAGCAGCGGAGCCTCGGCCTGAGCGCCGCGGCGCGGGCCTTCGGATCGCTGGGCGCGGAACGGGACGTGCGGGTCGCGGGGATGGGGGATTAGGCGCTTGCCCCTCCCCGGCCCTTTCTCGCCTTCGGCGAGGAAGGGAGCTTTTTTTGTCCCCTCCCCTGCAAAGCGGGGGAGGGTTAGGGAAGGGGCAAGACTCCGCACATCCCGAACGCACCCAAAAAAAGCACAGAGCCACCCCATGCACATCCCCACCCTGTTCGACGGATTCTTCCTCGGCGGCTTCGAATGCTCGACGCACCGGCGGCACGACGGGCGCCGTCTGGACCTGATCGCGGCGACCGGGCATGACCGGCTGGCCGCGCAGGATTATCGGCGCATGGCCGCCCACGGCATCCGCACCGTGCGCGACGGCGCGCGCTGGCACCTGATCGAGAGCACGCCGGGCCGCTACGACTGGTCCAGCCTGCTCCCCATGGTCCGGGCCGCGCGGGAGGCCGGGGTCCAGGTCGTCTGGGACCTCTGCCACTACGGCTGGCCGGACGACATCGACATCTGGCGCCCCGCCTTCGTGGAGCGCTTCGCCCGCTTCGCCGGAGCCGCGGCGGCCCTGCTGCGGGACGAGGGCGTGGAGGCGCCCGCCTACTGCCCGGTGAACGAAATCTCCTACTGGGCTTGGGCGGGCGGCGACATGAAGCGCTTCAACCCGACGACGGAGCGCCGCGGGTTCGAACTCAAGCACCAGCTCGTCCGCGCCAGCATCGCGGCCATCGACGCGATCCGCGCCGCCGACCCGCGCGCCCGCATCGTGCAGGTCGATCCGGTCATCAACGTCCTGCCCCGCCCCGACCGCAAGGGCGACGCCGGGGCTGCGGAGGCCGCGCGGCTGGCCCAGTACGAGGCGTGGGACATGATCGCCGGACTCGCCTGGCCGGGGCTTGGCGGCAGGCCGGAGTATCTGGACGTGATCGGGGTCAACTACTACTCCAACAACCAATGGTTCCTGCGCGGCGGCACCATCGCGCGGGACGATCCGCGCCACCGTCCCTTCGCCGACATCCTGACGGAGGTGCACCGGCGCTACGGGCGCCCGGTCCTGGTGGCCGAGACGGGAGCCGAGGGCGACGCCCGCGCATCCTGGCTCGACCACGTGACGGAGGAGACGGTAACGGCCCTGCGCGCCGGCGTGCCGGTTGAGGGCGTCTGCCTCTACCCCATCCTCGACTATCCCGGCTGGACCAACGGGCGCCATTGCGAGACCGGCCTCTACGGCCTGTGCGACGAGGACGGCGGGCGCCGCCTTCACCAGCCGCTCGCCATCGCTCTGGAACGCGGGCAGGCCCGCATCGGCGCGCTGCTCGGCCAACCGGAATTCCAGGCGGCTCAATGAGCGGCTTCAACACGGACACCATCCCGGACCGTCCGGGCCGTTTCCTGCTGCGCTACATCCGGCGGCGGCCCTGGTCCTTCGGCGGGCTGTTCTCGGTGGTCGTCGCCGCCGCGGGCTGCGCGGTCGCCGTGCAGTACGGGATGAAGCTGCTGATCGACGCCATGGCCTCGCCCGACCGGGCGGCGGCGGACGTGTGGACGCCGCTCGGCCTGTTCCTCGGCTTCATCGCGGCGGAGAACGTGCTGTGGCGGCTGGGCGGCTGGCTCGGCTGCCGGACGGTGCTGGCGACCGGCGTGGACATGCGGCTGGACCTGTTCCAGCACCTGACCGGCCATTCGATGCGCTATTTCTCGGAGCATCTGGCCGGCTCGCTCGGCAACCGGATCGCCGCCACCGAGGCCGCGGCAACCTCCATCTTCCGCACCCTGACCTGGAACATCGTTCCGCCGGTCACCGACTTCCTGGGGGCGGTCCTGGTGCTGCTGACCATCCATTGGGGCATGGCGGCGGCGCTGGTGCTGTTCGCGCTGGTGGTCGCCCTGGCCATCGTCGGGCTGGGCTTGCGCGGACGGGCGGTGCACCACGCCTACGCGGAGCAGTCCGCCCGCACCAACGGCGAGCTGATGGACGTGGTGTCCAATGTCTGGACGGTGAAGGCCTTCTCCGCCCGCGGGCGGGAGCGGGAGCGTCTCCACCGCGCCTTCGACGTGGAGGCCGGGGCGCACCGCCGAAGCTGGATGCATCTGGAGAAGACCCGCGTCGTCCACGACGCCTGCCTGTGGGTGATGGCCGGGTCGATGCTGCTGTGGGCGCTGCTGCTGTGGCGGGACGGCACGATCACCACCGGCGACGTGGTGATCGTCAGCGCGCTGACCTTCCGCATCCTGCACGGCTCGCGCGATCTCGCCTTCGCGCTGGTCGGCGCCACCCAGCAATTCAGCGCCATCGACGAGAGCTTGCGGGTGATCGCCCGCCCGCACGACGTGCTGGACCCCGTGCCCGCCGAGCCCGCCGCACCGGGCGGCGGCGCCATCGCTTTCGAGCATGTGTCCTACCGCTACCCCGAGGGGCGCCGGGTTCTGGAGGATTTCAGCCTGTTCATCCCGGCGGGCCAGAAGGTCGGGCTGGTCGGGCCGTCGGGGGCCGGCAAATCCACCATCATCAGCCTGATCCAGCGGCTGGACGACGTGCAGAGCGGCGTCATCCGGATCGACGGGCAGCCTCTGACCGCTATGGCCCAGGACGACCTGCGGGCCAAGATCGCCGTGGTGCCCCAGGACATCGCCCTGTTCCACCGCCCGATCCTGGAGAACATCCGCTATGGCCGCCCCGACGCCAGCGACGAGGAGGTGTTCGAGGCCGCCCGCCACGCCTTCTGCGACGGCTTCATCCGGCAGTTGCCGGAGGGCTACGGCACGCTGGTGGGCGAACGGGGCGTGCGGCTGTCGGGCGGGCAGCGGCAGCGTCTGGGCATCGCCCGCGCCTTCCTGAAGAACGCGCCGATCCTGATCCTGGACGAGGCGACCTCGGCGCTCGACACCCAGTCGGAGCAGGAGATCCAGACCGCGCTGGCCGATCTGGCCCAGGGTCGGACGGTGGTCGCGGTGGCGCACCGCCTGTCCACTGTGTCGGCCTTCGACCGCGTGCTGGTCCTGGTGGACGGGCGCATCGCGGAGGACGGCCACCCCGCCGAACTGCGGCGCCGCGACGGCTTGTTCAACTCCCTCTGGCAGCTTCAGGCGCGGGGCTTCGCGGCGGAATAGCGGGCGGAACGGAACCGTTGCGGATGGCTGACCTTCGGCGGGCTATTTTTCCCTGCGTCGTTTGTTAAGACACAAGATGTAATCCTCGCCGCGCCCCCCAACGCCAAATGAGCGCCACAACCGTCGATGCCATCGTCAAAGTCCTTGCCGTCAGCCCATTCACGGGGCCGACAACCGGCGGTGGAGCCTGCGCATGACGAAACGGCCGGCAACCGGCGGCACGCTGGATTTTCTTTCCGGCGGCGGCGAGATGGGGGAGCGGATACGCACCCACGACTGGGCATCCACCGCGCTCGGCCCGCCGGAGGGCTGGCCGCAGAGCCTGCGCACCGTCGTCAGCATCGTCCTGGCCTCCCGTCAGGCGATGTTCGTGGCCTGGGGACCGGAACTGGCCTTCCTCTACAACGACGGCTACGCGCCGATCTTCGGCGGCAGGCACCCGGAGGCGCTAGGCCGGCCCTTCGCCGCGGTCTGGCCGGACATCTGGCCCCAGATCGAGCCGCTGGTGGACCGGACGCTGGCCGGAGAGGCGTCCTGGCATGAAGATCTGCTGATCCCCATGGAGCGCCGGGGCTTCCGCGAGGACGCCTGGTTCACCTTCTCCTACACGCCGGTGCGGGGCGAGGACGGGGGCATCCCCGGCATGTTCTGCGCCGTCGTCGAGACGACCGCCCAGGTGCGCGCCGCCCGGCGCGCCGCCTTCCATCTGGAGTTGGAGGGCCGGCTGCGCCAGCTCTCCGACCCGTTCGAAGTGGTCGCGGCGGCAGAGGAGGCGCTGGGCCGCCACCTGGGCGCCAGCCGCGTCGGCTATGGGGTGATGGACGACACGGCCCGCTTCCTGATGACGGAGCGGAACTGGACCGACGGGACGGTCGCCCACCAGGCCGGCACCCACGACCTGATGACCTTCGGGCCGGAGGTCCTGGAAACGCTGCGCCGCGGCGAAACACTGACGATCCACGACGCCGCGGCGGACCCACGCTGCGCAGCGCCGGAGCAGCGGGCTGCCTTCGCGGCGCTGGACACCGCCTCCGTCGTCGCGGCCAGTCTGGTGAAGAACGGGCGGATGGTCGCCGCTCTCTACGTCCACGACCGCAAGGCCCGGCGCTGGCACCCGGACGAGGTCCGGCTGGTGGAGGAGGTGGCGGAGCGCACATGGTCCGCCCTGGAGCGCGCGCAGGCGGAAGCGTCGCTGCGCCGCGCCGGCGCCCGGCTGGCCACGGAGAGGGAGCAGATGCGCACCCTCTTCCGGCAGGCGCCCAACTTCATGTGCCTGCTGCGCGGTCCGGATCATGTGTTCGAGCAGGCCAACGATGCCTACCGCCGACTGGTCGGCGACCGGAGCCTGATCGGAAAGCCGGTGCACGAAGCCTTGCCGGACATCGCCGGCCAGGGCTTTTTCGAGCTGCTCGGCCGGGTGTTCGACAGCGGGGAGCCCTTCGTCGGGCATGCGCTTCCGATCCGGATCACCCGCCGCCCCGGCGCGCCGGCACAGGAGCGCTTCATCACCTTCATCTTCCAGCCGATCAAGGATGCCGACGGGCGGGTGACGGGAATCTTCTGCGAAGGCAGCGATATCACCGAGGCCAAACGGGCGGAGGACACGCTGCGCACCCTGAACGCCACGCTGGAAAAGCGCGTCGCGGAACGCACCGCCGACCGCGACCGCATGTGGCGCCTATCCACCGACATCATGCTGGTCGCGTCCTTCGACGGCACCATCGGCGCGGTGAATCCGGCCTGGACCAGCCTGCTGGGCTGGACGGAGGAGGAACTGGCGGGGCGCAACTTCCTCGACTTCGTGCATCCGGACGACCTGGAGCGCACGCGGGCGGAGACATCGCGGCTGGGCGCCGGCCACACCACTCCGCGCTTCGAGAACCGTTACCGCCACAAGGATGGCCGCTATCTCTGGCTGTCCTGGATCGCCGTGCCGGACGACCGTTTCATCCACGCCGTGGGCCGCGACGTCACCGCCCAGAAGGAGGCGGACGCCGCCCTGCGCCAGGCCGAGGACCAGCTTCGCCAAGCCCAGAAGATGGAGGCGGTCGGCCAGTTGACCGGCGGCGTGGCGCACGATTTCAACAACCTGCTCCAGGCGCTGGAAGGCTGCCTGACGATGATCGGGCGCCGCACGGAGGAACCGCAGGTCCATGCCCTGCTCGATGCCGGGCAGCAGGCGGTGGGGCGCGGGGCGAAGCTGGTGCAGCAGCTCATGGCCTTTGCCCGGCGGGACAGCCTGCGCCCGGAGCCCATCGGCGTGCGGGATCGGGTGCTGGCCATGTCGACCCTGCTGGAACGGGCGTTGCGCGCCGACATCGCGCTGGACTTCCGGTTCGGCGACGATCTCTGGCCCGTCGAGGTGGACCCGACGCAGTTCGAGCTGGCGATCATCAACCTCGCCGTCAACGCCCGCGACGCCATGCCGCTCGGCGGGGGGCTGACGGTGGCGGCGGTGAACACGGTGCTGCCCCACGGCGATCCGCGGGGTCTGGAGGGAGACTTTCTGCGCCTGTCCGTGTCGGACACCGGCTGCGGCATGCCCGCCGCGGTGGCCGCCCGCGCCTTCGAGCCATTCTTCACGACGAAGGAACTCGGCAAGGGGACGGGGCTGGGGCTGGCCCAGGTCTACGGCCTCGCCCGGCAGGCCGGCGGCTCCGCCTGGATCGACAGCGCGCCGGGCCGGGGCACGACGGTGCATCTGCTGCTCCGCCGCTCCGGCGTGGCCCCGGCGGCCGTGGAACCCACCCCTTCGCCGCCCACCCCTCCGCCGCCGGACGGGCAGCGGCGCAGCGGCTGCGTTCTGGTGGTGGAGGACGACCCCATCGTCGCCATGACCGTCGGCACCGCGTTGGAGGATGCCGGCTTCGCCGTGCTGTCCGCTGCCACGGCGGAGGAGGCCCTGCCCTTCCTGTCGGACGACAGGGTGGATGTGTTGTTGAGCGACGTGGTGATGCCGGGCGGGATGAGCGGCATCGACCTGGCCCGCGAAGCCCGCGAGCGGCGGCCCCGCCTGCCGGTCATCCTGGCGACCGGCTACAGCGAGGAGATCGCCCGCGCCACCGGCATTCCGATTCTGGCGAAGCCCTACCGGATCGACGAACTGGTCGGGCGGATCGATGCGATCCTGGCGGCGATCCTGGCGGACGAGGCCGGGGGCTGAAAGCGGAGCCCCGAAGAAGGGCTCCGCTCGCACCCATCAGATATGGTCGGACGACAGGATGGCCTCGGCGTCGCCGCCGGTGCCGCGGCCCGGCAGGACCGCGTTCAAGAAGACGCCCATCACCGCCGACAGCGCCATGGAGGAGACGACGAAGCCGCCGTCGCCGAACTTCAGGGACGCGCCGCCAATGCCGATCACCAGGATGGTCGAGGAGATCAGCAGGTTGCGCTTGTCGCCCAGATCCACCTTGCCTTCGATCAGCGTGCGGATGCCCGACGACGCGATCACCCCGAAAAGGGCGATCGACACGCCGCCCATCACCGCCGTGGGGATGCTGGACAGGAAGGCCGACAGCTTGCCCACGAAGCCCAGGACGATGGCCAGCGTCGCCGCCCCGCCGATCACCCAGACGCTGAACACGCGGGTCACCGCCAGCACGCCGATGTTCTCGCCGTAGGTCGTCGCCGGGGGACCGCCCAGCGCGCCCGCCACCATCGTCGCCACGCCGTCGCCGAACACCGAACGGTGCAGGCCCGGATCGGCGATGAAGTTGCGTCCCACCACGCGGCTCAGCACGATCTGTCCGCCGATGTGCTCCGCGATGGTGACCAGCGCCACCGGCGCCACCAGCAGGATCATCGCCCAGGCCGACACGCCCTCCTTCATGCCGGAGAACAGCAGGTGGAAGTCCGGCATCCGGATGAAGGGCGCCGCGGCGACCGGCCCGAAATCCACCATGCCGAAGACCACGCCCAGGGCATAGCCGGTCAGGATGCCCAGCAGGATCGGCACCACGGTGAAGAAGCCGCGCAGCACGATCGAATAGAGGAAGATGCTGCCCAGCGTCGCCAGCGCCAGCAGGAAGTGCGGCAGGCTGTACTCGCCGCCGCCCGCGGTGTTCTGCGCCATGCCCACGGCGACCGAGGCGAGGCCGAGGCCGATCACCACGATCACCGGACCGACCACGATGGGCGGCAGGATCGCCAGCAGCCAGCGCACGCCGAAGGCGCGGATCAGCAGGGCGACGATCACGTAGACGCCGCCCGCGGCACAGGCCCCGACCAGCGCGCCGCCCGTGCCGCCGATCTGGGTGGCGGCGACGATGGGGCCGATGAAGGCGAAGGAGGAGCCCAGATAGGCGGGCAGGCGCCATTTGGTGAAGGCCAGATAGATCAGGGTCCCCAGACCGCTGGTGACGAGCGCCACCGACGGGTCGAGGCCGGTGAGGATCGGCACCAGCACGTTCGCGCCGAACATGGCGAACAGATGCTGGAGGCTGAGCAGGAGGAAGGTGGCCGGCGGCGGACGGTCGTGAACGTCCAGCACCCGGTCGCTCGGTGCTGTCATGGACTGCGGTTCCCGTTGAGATGGTTGCAGGGCAAGGGTTACTCCGCGGCGGCCTGCCCGGTCAAACACCACCATGCGGAATTTCCCGGCACATCGCCGGCACCATGCGCCGCTCCCACGGGAAAGGCCGTGCCCGGCGGCGATATCATTTGAGCGTAATCATTCATTGCCTCGCCACCACCCTTCCGTTATTATGAAGTTTAATAAAAGTTCCCGTTATTGGACACAAAATGGCGCCTCCTGCATGTATTGCGGAGACGGCGTGTTTTTTTTAGACTGGCTGACTGCATGGCTGACGAACTGTTCGCCCAACTCACCGACACCCTTTCTTCAGCGAAGACCGTGGAGGAGCTGACGCGGCCCCTGCTGTCACTGCTGGAACTGGTGACGGAACTGGAGGCCACCTACCTCACCCGGATCGAGCTGGAGCACGGCATTCAGCGCATCCTCTTTTCCTGCAACACCAAGACACTGAACATCCCCGAAGGGCTGGCCGTTCCATGGGAAGGCACCCTGTGCAAGCGGGCGCTGGACGAAGGGCGGCTCTACAGCGACGACGTGCCCAACTGCTGGGGCGACTGCGAGGCGGCGGCGGCGCTGGGCATCCAGACCTATGTCAGCACGCCGGTTCATCTGGACGACGGCAGCCTGTTCGGAACGCTGTGCGCCGCCAGTTCGGACCGCAAGCCGCTGACGCCCAAGGGGGAGCAGGTGCTGCGCCTGTTCGCCTCGCTGATCGCCCTTCATGTGCAGCGCGAGCAGCTTCTGAATCAGTTCCGGGAGTTGAACGCGACGCTTGAATCCTACTCCTACACCGACGCGCTCACCGGCCTGCCGAACCGGCGCGCCGTGGTTACGGAGCTGCACCGGCTGTTCGCCATGGCCGAACGGGCGGGCCAGAGCGTGCTGATCGGCTTCATCGACCTGGACGGCTTCAAGGCCATCAACGACACATACGGGCACGAGGCCGGCGACGAATTCCTGACCGAGGTGGGGCGGCGCATCGGCGCGGGCCTGCGGGGGGGCGACACGCTGGGCCGGCTGGGCGGCGACGAATTCATCGTCGTCGGCATGGGGGCCGCGCCCGGCGCGGAGGGGGACGCCGCCGCCGAGGCGTTGCGCGACCGTATGGCGCCGCTGATCCAGGGCACCTACCGCCTGAGCGGCTGCGCCTTCGACTATCCGGGGGCGAGTTTCGGGGTGGTCAGCGCCGATCCCGGTTCCATGACGCCGGACGACGCGCTGCGCGCCGCCGATGCCGCCATGTATGTCCAGAAGAAGATCCGCCGGGCGGTCAAAGCCTGACGTCCCGCCCGCGGCGGGCCGTTCCCTTACAGACCACCGGCCGCGCTCCAGGAATCGGCGGCGGTCGCTTCATAGGGCTGGGCGACGCCGCCCATTGACAGCGCGTGCACGGAATTGCTGGTGAAACCGCAGACCTCCGCCGGCTTCACGTCGGCGTCGGGCCGGAAGGCGTAGGGGCGCGGGGCGTCGTGCGACACGGTGGCGCCCTTGGTGCGCACGGTCAGGCCGTGGCCCGCCGGGACGCTCTGCTCCACCCAAAGCCAAAGGACGCGCGGGTCGTCGCGGAAGCGGGCCAGCAGGGTGGACAGCGCCTCCGTGCAGGCGGCGTGGTCGAGCTGGTGGGCACCACGGTCCATGATGGCCGGGGCTGTTCCGGAAGGCGCCGCTTCCGTGGAATTCCACGTCACCGCCATCAGGCCGGACAGCGCCATGCCAGCGATGGAGGCTCCCCAGAGGACCCCGGATTCGAACCAGGAATCGCCGTGACGGCTGGACTGATCGCGCATCGTGGACCTTCTGCAAAACACTCAACCGCTGCAACCGGCATCTGTATGGCATGGACACCGGCCCATGACCTTGATCCAGAACAAGCGCCATACGCTACCGTCCGGCTTCAGGTGATTGTGCACCGCAACATGCGCCCGATCAACGCCCGTCGGAAGCATGACAGGGCTGAATCCGCGCGTTTCCGCGCCGAAGGGGGGATGCGCGCGGCAATTTGCCGCTCCTTCGTGCAGGCGTTCGGTGGGAACCGGCGGCGGAAGCGCCGCCGGCCATCAGGCCCCCAGACAACGGGGCGTGCGGCGCCATGGTTCCCCCTGCCCAATCTCTCCGGTCAATCCAGCGTCCAGCGGCTCATCTGCGGAAAGGGCGGCAGGCCGTTCTGCCCGACATAGGCGAACATCCCGGAAAAGCCGGTCATCCCGGCATGGGCGAGCGCCAGCGGGCCGACATGCGTCCCCTGCTCCAGCCACGCCAGCATCGGGTGCGTCCCCTCATACCGGTCGTACTTGTAGGAACCTGGGAAGAACAGGCAGCCCATCGGCAGGTTCAGATGCTGGACGACGGCGTAGGACCAGGCCTGGGACATGAACTCGCCCTGCCGGGCCGCCGCCGTGAGCTGCGGGTCCGGACTTCCGTCCGGCGCGGTTTCCTCCCGCAGCAGGGTCTCGATGTCCTCCTGCAGATCCGTTCCCAGCCGGGACCAGAAGCGGCGCGGGACGACGATCATGTGCCCGGCCTCGTGCAGCAGGTCGCCCGGCCCGAGCAGCGTATCGGGGTCGACGTGAATCACCCCGCCATGGATGTTCACACCCGGCAGAAAGCCGTTGTGGGCCCTCTCGCCATACTCGACCTCCATGCCGATTCCGCGCAGAAAGCCGATAACAGGCTCCAGGGCCTCCGGGTGATGCATCCATCCTCTCCAAATGCTTGAGCAGTAAGCAACATATTCGCGCAAATGCGGCGGGCGGGCAACACGGTCGCCATTCCAATTCGCCCGCGCCGCCGCCGCGCGCTATGGTGCGTTCCGCGGCCACCGGACCGGCAAGAGTCCGGGCCGCCCAAGAGATCCACCCAAGAGACGATGGGCACGAGAACCGGAAGGGACGAGCATGAGTGACGACACCCCCAGCCGCCGCGCCGCCGCGGCCTTCGCGCAGACCGCCGACGCCGGCACATTGGTCGCTTTCGGCGATCTCGTGGCCCTGCTGGAGCGCATCTTCCTGCGCCACGGCACGTCGGAGCGGGTGGCCGCCATCCTGGCGGAGAACTGCGCGTCCTGCGAGCGCGACGGCTCGACCAGCCACGGCGTGTTCCGCATCCCGGGCTATGTCGGCTCGCTGAAGAGCGGCTGGGCGGACGGGCGGGCCGAACCCACGGTGGAGGAGGCCGGCCCCGCCTTCCTGCGCGTCGATGCCGCCAACGGCTTCGCCCAGCCCGCCTTCCTGGCCGCCCGCGCCCGGTTGGTGGAGATGGTGCGCGACAGCGGCGTCGCCGTGATGGCGATCCGCAACTCCCACCATTTCAGTTCCCTGTGGCCGGACGTGGAGCCCTTCGCGCGGGAAGGGCTGGTGGCCCTGTCCTTCGTCAACAGCTTCGCCTGCGTCGTGCCGCCGGGCGGCAAGTCCGCCGTCTTCGGCACCAACCCGATGGCCTTCGCCACCCCGGTGGCCGGCGGCGACCCGATGGTGTTCGATCAGGCCGCCAGTTCCATGGCGAACGGCGACGTGCGCATCGCCGCGCGCGAGGGGCACCCCATTCCCGCCGGGTCCGGCGTGGACCGCGACGGCAAGCCCACCACCGACCCGAAGGCCGTTCTGGACGGCGGCGCCCTGCTGCCCTTCGGCGGGCACAAGGGCGGCTCCATCGCCTTCATGATCGAGGTGCTGGCGGCGGCGCTGACCGGCGGCAGGTTCTCGCGCGAGGTGGACTGGTCCGCCCATCCCGGCGCCGAGACGCCCTGCACCGGCCAGCTCTTCATCGTCATCGACCCGGAGCGCGGCGGAACCGGCGCCTTCGCCGACCGCGTCGCCGCGCTGATCGGGGACGTGAAGGGCGCCGGGCAGGACCGCATGCCGGGCGAGCGCCGCTACGCCCGCCGCGCCCGCACCCTGCGCGACGGCATTCCGCTGACCCCCGCCCGGCTGGCCGAGCTGCGCGCCCTGGCCGGCGACGCCACCTGACGCCCCTGTCCTCTCCAAGCCGCCGGTTCACGCCATGACAACGCCCAACATCGCCACCCCCGCCGTCGCCACCCCCGCCGTCTCCACTCCCACCGTCTCCACCCTGGCCCGCCAGCTCGACGCGGGCGCCACCACCAGCCGCGCGCTCGTCGACGCCGCCCTGGCCGCCATCGGGGCCGGTGGCGAGGAGGCGCGCAAAACCTACACCACCTTGCACGCCGAACAGGCCCGCGCCGCGGCGGACGCCCAGGATCTGCTGCGCCGGGCGGGTCTGCGCCCCTCTCCGCTGGCCGGTCTGCCGATCTCGGTCAAGGACCTGTTCGACGAGGCCGGGCACACCACGCGGGCCGGGTCGCGGGCACTGGAGGGTGCCGCCCCCGCCACCCGTGACGCCGACGCGGTGGCGCGGCTGCGCGCCGCCGGGGCGGTGGTGGTCGGACGGACCAACATGACGGAGTTCGCCTTCTCCGGCGTCGGCATCAACCCGCATTACGGAACCCCCGGCAACCCCGCCGATCCCGCGCGCATCCCCGGCGGCTCGTCCTCCGGCGCCGGGGTGTCGGTGGCGGCGGGCCATGTGCCGCTGGCGCTGGGCACCGACACCGGCGGGTCGGTCCGCATCCCGGCGGCGCTGTGCGGCATCGTCGGCTTCAAGCCGACCCAGCGCCGGGTGCCGCTGCGCGGCGCCCTGCCGCTGTCCTGGTCGCTGGATTCCGTCGGGCCGCTCGCCCGGACGGTGGAATGCTGCGCCATCGCCGACGCCGTGCTGGCCGGCGAGGCGGAGTGGGTGCCGCCGCCGGTCGGGCTGGCCGGGCTGCGCTTCGCCGTGCCGCAGGCAGTGGTTCTGGACGGCATGGAGGAGCCGGTGGCCCGCGCCTTCGACGCCGCCTGCCGCCGCCTGTCGGAAGCCGGCGCCCGCATCGTCGAGATCCCGATGGCGGAACTGGAGGAGATCGGTCCGGCCAACGCCAAGGGCGGCCTCCCGGCGGCGGAAGCCGCCCACTGGCACCGCGCCCTGCTGGCGGAGAAAGGCGATCTCTACGACCCCCGCGTCCGTGTCCGGATCGAGCGCGGCCACGCCATGAGCGCCACCGATTACATCGAAGTGACGCAGCGCCGCGCCGACCTGATCGCCCGCGCCGACCGGGCCACGGCGGACTATGACGCGCTGCTGATGCCCACCGTGCCGCTGCCGGCGCCCCGGATCGACGCCTTCGCGGAGGACGCGGAGTTCACGCGGCTGAACCTGCTGCTGCTGCGCAACTGCGCCCTGTTCAACTTCCTGGACCGCTGCGCCATCAGCCTGCCGATGCACCGGGCCGGCGACCTGCCCAGCGGCCTGATGCTGGTGGGCGCCGCCGGCACCGACCGCCGCCTGCTGTCCATCGCCGCGGCGGTGGAGCCGGTGGTGGGACCGAACCGGTAGAAACAGGAACGCAAAGGGTGGGGGCGCTGCGGCCCCCGCCTGAGCGCCACTCTTCAGAACCCCAGCGCGCAGCCGTCCTTGCGGGAATCGGAACCGCCGATCAGCACGCCCGCGGCGTGGTCGATCCAGATCGCCTGCCCGCCGCCCATCGGTTCGTTCCGGCGGACCACCGCGTGGCCGCGGCGCACCAGCTCCGCCGCGGTGTCCTCCGCCACGGTGGGCTCGATCTCCAGAACGCCGTTGAAGGCGAAGCTGCGCGGCTGGTCGATGGCCGTCTGAACGTCCAGCCCGCGGTCCAGCACCCCGGACACGAAAGCCCCGTGCCCCGCCGCCTGATAATGGCCGCCCATCACGCCGAAGGGGCAGACCGCGCGCCCGTCCTTGCGGATCAGGCCGGGGATGATGGTGTGCAGCGGACGCCGCCGGGGCGCCAGGGCGTTCGGGTGCCCCTCCGTCAGGCGGAAGGAGGTGCCGCGGCTGTGCAGAAGCACGCCGGTCGCCGGGTCGAGCTGCACGCTGCCGAAGCTGTGGAAGATCGAATTGATGAAGGAGATGGCGTTGCCGTCCCGGTCCACCACGCAGAGATACACCGTGTCCTTATGCTCCGCCTCCGTCCACAGGGCGGGGGGCTGGGCGCGGGCCGGGTCGATGCGGCGGCGCAGGGCCGCCGTCGCCTCCGCCGACAGAAGCGCCGCCGCGGCGCCCGGCGCACCCTCCCCCACCAGAACGTCGCGGTGGTGGTAGGCCAGCTTGGTCGCCTCGGCCAGCAGATGGTGGCGGTCCGCGTCGCCGACAGCGGGCGACAGGTCGAAGCCGCCCAGCGCGTTCAGGATCATCAGCGCGGCGAGGCCCTGGCCGTTCGGCGGGCACTCCAGAATCTCGTAACCGCGGTAGCCGGTGGCGATGGGCGTCGCATACTCCGCCCCGTCCTGCGCCGCCGCGAAATCGTCCAGCGTGTGCAGCCCGCCGCGGGCGCGCAGGAAGGCGACCAGCGATTCCGCCGTGGCGCCCGTGTAGAAGGCCGCCGCCCCGTGCGCCGCGATGTCCCGCAACCGCTGGCCGAGCAGCGGCTGGGTATGGCGCTCGCCGGCGCGGGGCGCGCGGCCGCCGGGCAGGAAGACGGCGCGGCAGCCCTCGTCCGCCGCCAGCAGGGGGACCGCCGCCGCCCAGTCCCGGGCCACCCGCGGGGCGATGCCGTAGCCCTCCTCGGCGTAGCGGATGGCGCGCCGGAACAGACGGTCCAGCGGCAGCCGCCCATGATCGGCGTGCAGCCGCGTCCAGGCGGCGATGGCGCCCGGCACGGTGACGGCGTGGGCGCTGTGGCGCGGGATCTCGCCGGTCACGCCCAGCCCGGCCAAGCGCTCCACATCGGCGGCGGCGGGTGCGCGCCCGCTGCCGTTCAGAGCCACGACCGGCCCGTTCGCCGGAGCGTAAAGGACGAAGCAATCGCCGCCGATTCCGGTCATGTGCGGCTCGGCCACGCACTGCACCGCGACGGCGGCGATGGCCGCGTCCACGGCGTTGCCGCCCGCCGCCAGGATTTCCAGCGCCGCCGCGCTCGCCAGCGGGTGGGAGGTGGCCGCCGCGGCCTCCCCCGCCACCAGCGCCGACCGTCCGGAGCGGCAGAAGTCACGCATCATGATCGGGGAACCTCCCGAACCGGTCAATGCGGGCCGCGGCGCAGGGGCACGACGCGGCGGCCCCGCCCGTCCGGCTCTTGCGCGGCGGGACTGTGCACCTTCTTGAGCTGAATGACGTAACGCTCCGCGCCGTTGACCATCACGGCGATGACGGTCGGCCCGTTCGCCCAATCGCTGGGCACCAGGTGAAGTTCCTTGATGCGCGCGGTTCCGGCGGTCAGTTCCGCCAGGTCGAGCACCTCGTCCCCGGCGCGAAACCCCAGATATTCATCGACGATCATAGCGTCCGGCGGCAGTGTCTTGGCAGCAATGCCCTCAGCCTACCAGCACCGCAGCCGCCGGGCCACCGCCCAGGCTGCCGCCCGGCGCTTTTTCATAGGGGCCTACGCCCGTGCATCATGTGGCGAAGCGCGTCATATGGTTGTCCCAGCGGAAGTCGGCCAGCCGCAGGCCGCCGCCCGGCAGCGGCGGGGCCATCCCGACCGTCTTAAGGTTGCCGAGCCCGCTGCTCGCCAGGAAGCCGTCGCCGTCCGGAGCGATGCCGCAGCCGTCGGGAAGCGCCGCCGCACCCAGCCACGCGCCCGTGGCGTCGTCCCATAGCCCGATGATGCCGCCCTTCGGCGAACTGGCCGCGACCTTTCCCCTGTCCGCCGCCACGCTGCCGACATAGCCCTCGAAGCGGGACAACTCGTCGTCCGGCGTTTCGAACAGCCGCACGGCGCCGCCGCCCGGACGGTGCGTGCCGGTCAGCGGCTGGAGCATGCCGATGGGCCGCTCGTCCTGCGCGCCGAAGGCGATGCCGCCGTCCGCCAGGGCGGCGATGTGACGGATGCCGAGGTTGGAATGCTCCTCCGGCAGGCGCACCTGATCGAGCAGTTTCCCGCTCGACGCCTCCACATAGGTCAGGGAGGAGTCCATCTCGTCCAGGTTCAGCTTGGCCCGGCCCGTGTCCGGATGGGTGATGACGCCGCCGTTGGCGACCGCCAGAACCGTGCCGTCGGCGATCAGCAGAAGCTCGTGCGGCCCCAGCCCGTGGGTCGGCATGGCGCCGATGCGGCGGTAGCCGTCCATGGCGTCATAGACGCCGATGGACCCGACCTCGCGCGGCACGTCGTCCTCGGCCACATAGAGCAGCCGCCCGTCCGTGGAGAAGGCGCCGTGGCCGGTGAAGCGGCGGTCCTCCGGCGCGCGGATCACCGGCCCCGGACGGCCATCGGCCAGCGACAGCGGCATGAACCAGCGGCCCGGACGGCGGGCGAAGGCGACGGCCTCGGGGCGCGTCGGGTGCGTGACGACGCCATGGGCGCGGCCCGGGGTGGGGGTGGTGAAGCGGACGGCCCCGGCCCCGTCCAGCGCCGCTACGCCGTATTCCGGCGAGGCCGCCGCGGTGGCGTAGGCGTTCAGGAACAGCGTGTGTCCGGCGGTCTCGGCGCGGGCCGGTCCCAGCAAGGCACCGAGCAGGCCGCCCCCGATCAGAAGCAGGGCGCTCCGGCGGGTCGCATCCATCGCTCAGTCTCCATCCAGTTCGTTGAAGCCGATGCTGATGTCCAGCAGCGGCGCCACCGTGCCGGTCAGCAGGTTGCGCACGTCCTTCACCCGTTGCTGGGCGGTCTCCACGGACTTGCGCTTCGCCGGGTCGGCGACGGCGACGTTGATCGGGGCGGGGATCGCCTCGGCGGCGCGGACCGCTGCGGCGAAGGCGTCCTCCAGCGCGCGGCGGGCCTGGGCGCCATCCGCCCCGGAGGGCAGCGGAGCGGTCAGGCCGGGGCCGCCGCCCTCGCCCAGCATCAGCGCGCGCAGGGCCTCCAGGTTGATGCGGACGTTGCGGGCCGACTGTCCGCTGCGCAGCGCCTCGGCCACCGCCGGCTTGGCCTCTTCGGCGTTGGGGCCGAGCGGCGCCAGAAGCTTCTGGTCGGCCACCACCTGCAGCGCGGTGAGCGCGCCGGTGAAGAGCGCATTGAGCGCGGCGCCCGCGTCGGGACCCAGGGCGGTCGGCTCCCCGGCGGCCAGCGGCGCTTCCAGCGCCTTCCAGCCGTCGCGGACCTCGCGGGCGATGGCGGCGACGTTCCGCGCCACCGCGGCGGCCAGCGCGCCGCGGAAGCTTCCGGCCTCATCTCCCTGGAACCCAGCGGCGGTGACGCCCTCGTCGAACAGCAGCCGCTCCAGCGCGGTCAGCCCCTGCACCGCGGCGCTCTGGCGGGCCAGCCCGCCCGGCTCCAGCAGTTTGGGGTCGCGGCTCTTCAGCATGGCCAGGATCTGCCGCTGCACCACCCCGGCGCGCTCCGGCCAGAAGGCGATGCGGTCGGCGCGCAGTTCCATCGACAGCGGTCCGGGACGCAGATGCTGGGCGCCGGCCCAGGCGTCGTAGACGGCGCGGTGGGCGGCGCGGCAGCCCTCCAGCCCTTCCGCCGTCGGCGCCGCGGCGAACTGCTCCAGCCGCTCCGCGTAGGTTCCGGCGGCGGCGGCCAGCGCGTCGAAACGCGGCAGAACGTGGGTGCGGACCAGCCCGCCCAGCACGGCGGCGTCCCCCGCCGGCTCCCGCGCCGCCAAGGCGATCTTCCCCGGCAGGAGCCCCGGCAAAAGGATCGACAGGGCGGTGGCGGACATCAGGCCGATCATGCTGCGGCGTTGCATACTCTTCACCTATGCCAATCGAACATCGTGGTCTTCAAAGTCCCAGAACGAACCGTACCAGCTTTTCGCGGTCGCCGCGCGGCAAGGCCATGAAGGCGCCGCGCGCCTTGGCCGCCTCGCCGCCGTGCCACAGGATGGCCTCGGTCACGCTGCGCGCCCGCCCGTCGTGGAGCAGCGCCAGCCTGCCATCGGCGTCCGCGCGCCGCTTCATCCCCCACAGCGGCGGCGTGCGCCAGTCGCGGCCACGCGCCTCGCCCATCGCCACGCCATCGGCCAGATCGTCCCCCAGATCGTGCAGAAGCAGGTCGCTGTAGGGGAAGATCGTCCGCCGGGACAGGGCGGGATGCGCGGCGTCTTCCGCCGTCGTGAAGGAGGGCCGGTGGCAGGCCGCGCAGCCGGTGGCGGCGAAGAGCGCGCTTCCCGCCTCGTCGCGCGGCGGCTCCAGCCCGCCGTCCGGCGGCAGGCCGTGCAGATAGCCGTCGATCAGCCCGATCACCGTGGAGGGTATCTCCAGCCCTTCGAACTGCGGAGAGTCGCCGTGCGGGGCGTTCCGGCAGTCGGTCTGCGCCGGGGTGCAGTCGCCCCAGGGCTCGGGATAGGCCGGGGTGGACATGCCGATGTCGAGGCTGAAGGCTTCGGAGTTCTGGCGGTGCAGAGTCGGATGGACGGCCTTCCAGCCGAAGCGGCCGAGCTGCCGCGTGCCCTCCGGCGCCACCCGGTTGGGGCGCCCGGCGATCCCGTCGCCGTCGCGGTCCTGCGGATCGGCGCCGGCCAGGATGTCGGCCTCGGGAATGCGCTCCAGCAGGCCCATGCCGCGCACGGACGGGGCGACACGGGCAGACAGGGCCGTCGCCTCGGCCAGCGGCCCGTAATTGAGGTCGGTGACGGAGATGACCGGGCGGCGCAGCGTCGCCGTGTCCCCATCGGGAAAGCGCACCGTCTCCTCGCGGTAGGTCAGAACGGGCCGCCCCTCGACCGCGAAGCCGAGCACCGCGTTGGCCTGGACCTGCCGCCCATAGACCGGGTCCGGCGTCAGTTTCACTACATAGCCGATGCCGCGGTCGTCGGGTTTCGCGGGATCGGGCGGGTGTCCATGGCGGGCTTGCGGGTGGCAGGCGGCGCAGGAGCGGGCGTCATAAAGCGGGCCGAGCCCGTCGTTGGCGTGTGTCACCGTCGGAGCGCTGACCCACATCCGCCGGAACAGCTTCTCGCCGATCCGGACGTCGAGGTCCCCCGCCGCCGCCGGCAGGGCCGGCAGCAGGGCGAGCAGAAAGGCGAAACGGGTTTTCATCGGCACGGGCATAGGCAGGGGCATCGGTTCCGGCGGACCGCCGCACTCCGTCCTTCAAAAAGGCCGGGCTGCGGCCCCTCTTCCGCGCGGGCGGTTGGCAGGGAGCGGACAGCGCCGCTCCGCACGGGAAAGAGAGGCCGCAACCCGTTGTCCACCGGCTTACTTGCCGACGGCGGACGGGTTGTCGAGGCTGTCCGAACCTTCCAGCTCGACCGAAACGCCCAGGGCGGCGACGACGCCTTCCAGGGCCTTCTTCTGATCGACCAGACGGTCCACCGCGGTGGCGACGATCGCATTGCCTTCGGCGTTGTCGGTGCCGATCATCTGGTCATAGGCCATCTTGCCGAGGTCGGCGGTGTCCTTCATGACCTTCATCGCGGCGGTGGTGGCGGTCATCGCCTCCTTCACCTTGGCGTCGGCCTCCGGCGCGGTGGCGGCGACATACTGCGACAGCGACGGGCCGGTCACGACCTTGCCGTCCACGCGGGTGTAGCTGCCGTTGTAGACGTTGACCATGCCGATCTGGTCGTAATAGTGCGAGTTGTGCGTGTTGTCGGAGAAGCAGTCGTGCTCCTCCTCCGGATCGTGCAGCATGAGGCCGAGCTTCATGCGCTCGCCGGCCAGCTCGCCGTAGCTGAGGCTGCCGAGGCCGGTGAGGATGCGGGCGACGCCCTCCTTCTCCTTGGCCTTGACGATGGAGGCGCGGGCCTTGCCCTTGGCGCCCCAGGCCTTCACCATCTCATCCAGATCCTCGACCAGCATCTGGGTGGCGACGGTCAGGAACTGGGCGCGTCGGTCGCAGTTGCCGTTGGTGCAGTCCTTGCCCTTGGCGAAGTCGGTCGCCTTGCGGTCGCCCGCCCCCGGCCCCGTGCCGTTCAGATCCTGGCCCCACAGCAGGAATTCGACGGCGTGGTAGCCGGTCGCCACGTTCGCCTCGACCTTGCCCGCCTCGTGCAGCTTGTCGGCCAGCAGTTCCTTGGTGATCTTGCGGGCGTCGATGGTCTTGCCGCCGGCCTTGATCTTCGGGTTGGCGATCACGTTGGCCTTGGCGAAGGGGTTGTCGTCGCCGCCGGCGTAGCCGTCGTCCACATAGTCGATCAGGCCCTCGTCCAGCGGCCAGGCGTTGACCTTGCCCTCCCACTCATCGACGATCGGGTTGCCGAAGCGGAAGGCTTCGGTCTGCATGTAGGGGACGCGGGCGTTCAGCCACGCCTTGCGGGCGGCGGCCAGGGTCGCGTCGGACGGGTCGGCCACCAGCGCATCGACGGCCTTCTTCAGCGCCTTGGCGGTGCTGGCGGCGTCCTCATAGCCGGCCTGGGCGATGTCCGCGTAGGTCTTCGCCACATCCTTGTAGGCGGGCTTGGACGACTGGGCGTCGGCGACGACGGGCGCCAGCGCGATGAGTGCCGCGGCGGCAAGGCCGGAGGCGTGCTTGAACATGAAGGTCTCCTCAAGCGTCGGTGAGCGGTGGCGTCAGAGCCATGATAGTGCGAAGCATTCTCAAGATGCGCCGCGAATCAGTCTCATTGTCAAGATGCAATCGCAATGCGGGGCGCCCTTTGCCGATTCGCTTTGCCGATTCAGCGGCGGATGGCGGGGCCGTTAGAGCAGTTCCGCCATCCGGCCCTCACTTCACCAGCGGCTCGTAACGGGCGTCGGTCAGCGTTTTCATGAAGGCCACCAACGCCTTGATTCGGCGGTCGTCGAGCGCGGGGCCTTCCTCCAGCTCCTTGATCGAGACGGTGGCGGCGATTTCCGGATCGCCCCAGGGCTTGCCGGTCTCCGGGTTGATCCGGTCCGCCGGCCTGGTGCTGTTGTACTTGTTGTAGAAGCGGACGACGGTTTCCAGGTCCTGGAACACGCCGTTGTGCATGTAGGGGCCGGTGACCGCGATGTTGCGCAGGGTCGGTGTCTTGAACTTGCCGTTGTGCGCGGCGATCTGGGATTTCGTACCTTTCAGCGCCGGATTCTCGGCCAGCCCGCGGTCGACGTGCTTCGCCCCCAGCCCGTTGGCTGCCCGCAACTCCGCGTTCACCGGAACGCCAATGTTGTGGTATTCGTAATTGGTGAAGGGCTCGTTCTTCGCCGCCGGCATGGCGTTCAGCTTGTGGCAGATGTTGCAGTTGGTGAACTGCTGCGAGAAGAACAGGGTCATCCCCAGCTCCTCTTCGCCGGTCATCTTGTATTCGCCGCGCAGATAGCGGTCGTACTTGGAATCGAAGGGCGAGAAGACGTCGGTCTTCTCGAAGGCGGCGATGCTGTCGGTCATCGCGTCGTAGGCCCGTTCGGCGTCGTCGAGCACCCCCGCCCCGTAAAGGGCGACGAAGGTCCGCGCGTAGTCCGGATTCTCCTTCAGCCGCCCCAGCACCTCCGCCTTGGAGGCCATGGCCATCTCGGCGGGGTTCAGCGGCGGGCCGCCGGCCTGCTCTTGGAGGGTGGCGGCCCGCCCGTCGTGGAACTGCCCGCCGAAGGGCGTCCCGTTGGCCTTGAAACCGAAGCGCGGGGCGAGATGGGCGTAGGCGGCGGTGGGCGCGTTGCGGTCGCCCAGAGATTTCCCGTCCGCCCCCAGCGACGCGGCCCCGCGCGGATCGGCGAATCCGAAGTCGGGGTTGTGGCAGGTTGCGCAGGATTGGCTGCGGGTGGACGACAGATTGGTGTCGAAGAACAGCGCCTTGCCCAGCTCCGCCTTGGCCTTCTGCGTTTCCGCCGGATCGGCCGCCACGCCGGAGCCGCTGGCGATCAGCAGGGCGGACAGCGCCGCGACCGGTGCGAAATGTTTGCCGAACAATGACATACTGACTCTCGCTCTTTGACGGCGGTGGCCCACGGCGGCAATCCATGGCGGGGGGCCTGCCGGCAGTATCCATGGCCTTCGCCCTGGATGACAGTTATTCTCATTATCACATCGATGCGACCTATTGCCACTGGTCATAGGACCGGCGGGATTAACGCGCCGCCCCCGTTCGTCCTGCGCCGTTCCCGGACGGACGATCCGGTCCGGTCACGTTTGGGCAACGGAAAAGGTACCCCGAGCCGGCTACCGACTCTGCTTCTCCAACCGGTGGGCTTGCCGCCATTCCGGGGGAAGGCGGCACCACCGGCGGAAGTCCAAATGCTCCGCCTGCGGCGGATAGAGTGGACGCCCCCCGGCTTCGGGCATAGCCCGATAATGATCCAATTTCCCAAGCATTTCCCTTTAAAGCAACCCGGCGGTCATTCAGCGCTCTCATGGGGCACTTATTCCCGCTTCTTTCCGGCGTTGTCTTTGCACATGCCCGTCCCTGCGCTTTGCACAAAAGGCCGCATGAAAAGTTGCATTGCGCATTGCAAAGACAACGACACCGACCCGCCGGACTACCCCTATCGATAGGTTTATTAAAAAGCCGTGCTTGGACATCCTGCGGTCACGTCCGTCAAGGTGGTGGAAATTGGGAGGTGGTCAGGAGCGTCGTCGATCAGGCCGCCTTTGCGGCTGGTAGAGCGGTGATGGCGGGTTCGTTGGCCGGTGCGATGCCGCTCATGGTTTCG
>JAEYPE010000167.1 GCA_023411035.1 Pseudomonadota bacterium | reverse complement strand
TGGCGTAGTTGTTGATCGCCCGCGTCAGCGCCGCGCGGAAGCCGGCGAGGTGCGTGCCGCCGTCCTTCTGCGGGATGTTGTTGGTGAAGCAGAGCGTCGTCTCGTGGTAGCTGTCGTTCCACTGGAGCGAGCATTCCACCGTGACCACGCCGCCATGCTCGGTCGGGCGTTCCGCCTTGATGGAGATGGCCGGCTTGTGCAGCGGCGTCTTGGAGCGGTCCAGCCAGTTCACGAAGGCTTCCAGGCCGCCCTGGTAATGCAGGTCCTGCACCTTCGGTTCGACCCCGCGCGCGTCGGTCAGCAGCAGCCGTACGCCGGAATTCAGGAAGGCCAGCTCACGCAGCCGGTGTTCCAGCGTCGCGAAGTCGAATTCGGTGTTGGTGAAGGTTTCCTTGGACGGCAGGAAGGTGACCTCGGTGCCGGAGAGCAGCTTTTGCCCGCCGTTGCCGTCGTCCACCATGGGGGCCGCGCCGATGTCGGCCAGACGCTCGTCGGCGACGCCATGGCGGAAGCGCATGAACCATTCGCGCCCGTTGCGCCAGATGCGCAGTTCCAGCACCTCCGACAGGGCGTTCACCACCGACACGCCGACGCCGTGCAGACCGCCCGACACCTTGTAGGAGTTCTGGTTGAACTTGCCGCCGGCGTGGAGCTGGGTCATCACGACCTCCGCCGCCGACACGCCCTCTTCGGGATGGATGTCGGTGGGGATGCCGCGGCCGTTGTCGCGCACCGTGACCGACCCGTCGGCGTTGAGCTGCACCACGACCGCATCGCAATAGCCGGCCAGCGCCTCGTCGATCGCGTTGTCCACGACCTCGTAGACCATGTGGTGCAGGCCCGAACCATCATCGGTGTCGCCGATGTACATGCCGGGACGTTTGCGCACGGCGTCCAGCCCGCGCAAGACGGTGATCGATTCCGCGCCGTAATCCTGCTGCGGGAGGTCGTTCTTCAGTGCTTCCTGTGCCATGGTGCGACTATAGCAGACTGCGTTGCGTTTCGGCGGAATACCGTTCTTCGGTATGCGATTTTCTGGGCTTTGCGGCCCATTTCATGGATCAGGCCGGGGTCACGGTCGCATCCTCGATGTGGAAGCGTTTGGCGGCGCCGCCCAGCGGGGCGAAGACGGTGTCGTCGGTGCCGGTCATCCAGGCCTGGGCGCCCAGCGCCAGGATCTCGTCGAACAGGGCCTCGCGCCGCTGCGGGTCCAGATGGGCCGCGACCTCATCCAGCAACAGCAGCGGGGCGGCCCCGCGCTCCGCCGCCAGAAGCCGGGCGTTGGCCAGCATGATGGCGATCAGCAGCGCCTTCTGTTCCCCGGTGGAGCAGAGCGCCGCCGGCATGTCCTTCTGGGCGTGGCGCACGGCAAGGTCGCTCTTGTGCGGCCCCAGCGCGGCGCCGCCGCTGTCCGAATCGGCCCGCCGGCTGTCGCGCAGGGAGCGGCGCAGGGTGTCCTCCGCGGCCAGCGCCGGTCCTTCGTCAAGCCAGCGTTCCACCGCGCCCTGCACCGACAGGTCGGCGCCGGGGAAGGGGCCGACAGCCCGCCCGCAAGCCGCGCGCAGACGCTGCACCACGTCGCGGCGGGCGGCGGCCACGGCGACTCCGGTGGTCGCCATCTGGTCCTCCAGCCCGCTCAGCCAGCCCTCGTCGCCGTTCCAGCCGCGGTGCCCCTCGCGCAGCAGGCGGGCGCGCTCGCGCAGGGCGTGCTCGTAACGGCTGAGCCGCCCGGCGTGGGCGGGGTCGAATCCGAAGACCAGCCGGTCGAGAAAGCGGCGGCGTCCGCTGGAGCCTTCCAGGAACAGGCGGTCCATCTGCGGGGTCAGCCAGACGATGGCGACATGCTCGGCCAGCACGGTCTGGCCCTTGGCCGGATGGCCGTCCACCCGGACGACACGGCGGTCGCGCTCCGCTCCGGACGACGCCTGGATGGCGATTTCGCGGCCCGTGCCGATCTCCACCGGGCCGGTGGGGGTGTCGAGGACCGCGGCGACGGCCCAGCCCGTGCCGGCGGCGGTGCCGCTCGGACCGATCCGCTCCACCTCCGACAGCCTGGCGCCGCGCAGGCCGCGTCCGGGGGCGAGAAAGCTGACGGCCTCCAGAAGGTTGGTCTTGCCGGCGCCGTTCGGGCCGGTCAGCACCACCGGGCGTTGGTCGGGCTCCAGGCGCGCGCTGTCATAGCCGCGGAAGCGGGTCAGGGTCAGGCGCGTCACCGCCAGGGCGGCGGGTGTGTCCGCCGCAAGGGCGGAGGAGGCGAAAGTCTGTCTGGCGTCGAGCAAAGCGTCCGATCCGGGATGCGGGGACCGGGCCACCGCAACCCATGAAAGACTGGGTCCAGGGAGCGCCGATCCGTCTGGACCGGTCACACACGCATCGGCATCAACACGTAAAGGGCGGTGGAGTCGGCAACGTCGCGCACGATGGTCGGCGAAGCGGCGTCGGCCAGCGAGAAGCGAGCGCCCTCACCCTCGATCTGCTGCGTGATATCAAGCAGATAGCGAGAGTTGAAGCCGATTTCCAGGGGGCCTTCCTGGTAATCGACCTCCAGTTCCTCCGTCGCGCTGCCGGCTTCGGGGCTGGTGGCGGACAGGGTCAGCGTGCCGCGGGTCAGCGACAGCTTCACCGCCCGGCTCTTCTCGGTGGAGATGGTGGCGACACGGTCCACGGCGGCGGCGAACAGCTTGGCGTCCACCTCCATGGTCTTGTCGTTGCCGACCGGGATCACCCGCTCATAGTCCGGGAAGGTGCCGTCGATCAGCTTGGAGGTCACGACCACCGAATCGAAGGCGAAGCGGATCTTGTTGTCCGACAGCGACAACTCGATGCGGTCGGCGGCCTCGTCGATCAGCTTGCGGATCTCGTTCACGGTCTTGCGCGGAACGATCACGCCGGGGATGCCGGCGGCGCCCTCCGGCAGCGGCATCTCGACCCGCGCCAGACGGTGGCCGTCGGTCGCCACGGCGCGCAGAACCGGCAACTCGGACCCGCCCGACTTGGCCTTGGCGGCGTGCAGATAGATGCCGTTCAGGTAATAGCGCGTCTCTTCCGTGGAGATGGCGAAGCGGGTGCGGTCCACCAGCGTCCGCAGGTCGCCCGCCGCCAGATCGAAGCGGTGCGGCAGGTCGCCGCCGGACAGTTGCGGGAAATCCTCGACCGGCAGGCAGGACAGCTTGAACTGCGACCGGCCCGCGCGCAGCGTCAGGATCGTGCCGTCGCCGCCGATGTCCAGCTCCACCTGGCTGCCGTCGGGCAGCTTGCGCACGATGTCGTACAGCGTGTGGGCCGGGGCGGTGGTGCCGCCCGCTCGGGTCACCGTGGCCGGGACCGTTTCCACGATCTCCAGGTCCATGTCTGTCGCGGCCAGCGACAGTTCGCCGTCGTTCGCCCGCAGCAGCACGTTGGACAGGATGGGAATGGTGTTCCTGCGCTCCACCACGCTCTGCACATGACCCAGGGACCGGAGAAGGGCGGCGCGTTCGATGATGATGTTCATGCTGGTCGTCGTCTCGGCAGGTCGTGTTTTTATGCGGTTTGCAGGTGTACCTATGCCGATCCGGCCACAGTCCAGCGGGCCGGAACGGGGAGGCATGATACCACAACGACGGTTATGCCGAACCAAATTCGTTCGGGGCGCTGCCACGGTCGCCGGAAAGAACGATTCCAGCCCGTCCAGAGGCCCGTGACGCCCCCGCGGGGCGCCGCCGTAGGGGGGCTGCGGCGGAAGCGGGATGGGTGCCGATTCGCCTCGCAGCGACTCTGAAGCGGCCTGCGATGACCCAACGGTGCGGATCAGTGCTGTCTGCGGGCCTCGGCCCGCTGCTTCAACGCGCCGTTCATCGCCTCGAACCCTTCGCGAACGGCTTCGAACGATGACGCGGGCATCATGTGGGGAAGCAGGCCGGTGAACCGCTCCGAGTGATGGAGGCGGACACCATCGCCGGCAGGCTCGATGCGGAAGATGTGCTCGCCATCGAACAGTCCGGGGACGATCAGGCGGCCCTTCCACCGCAGTTGGCGCTCGGGCTCGGCCACAAGGACACGGGGACGAAACGCCATGCCCTTCTGCCCGGGCGGTACGACGCGAATGGTCAGGCGTTCACCGGCCCCGACGATTCCCTCGATGCGCGTGATGAACGGGTTCCAGCTTGGGTACGCGGCGAAATCGGTAAGGACGCCCCACACGATGGCGGGACTGGCGTCGATCCCGATGCTGGTGTCGATCTGCTTCATGGGCCGGTTATGCCGCACCGCAGAGCCGGACACCAGCCTGGCCTTGAGCAAACGGCATGGTGGGGGATGTCGCCGAACGGGGAGTTGTCACGATCCCCCGCTCTCCGTCGCGAATTCAGCCGCGAACTGCGCGTCCAGACCGGCGCGGTAGTCGGGGTATTTCAGTTCCACCCCGAGCTGGCGCTTGATGCGGTCGTTCTTCACCCGGCGGCAGTCGGCGTAGAAGCTGGCGGCCATCGGCGACAGCCCGGCCTCCTCGAAGGGCAGCAGGGGCGGCGGCTCCACCCCCAGCAGGCCGCAGGCGTAGCTCACCACCTCGTGCGAGGGGGAGGGCAGGTCGTCCGCGACGTTGTAGACGGCGCCCAGCGTCGGCTTGTCCATGGAGGCGCGCAGAGTCGCCGCGATGTCCTCCACATGGATGCGGCTGAACACCTGTCCGGGCTTGTCGACCCGCCTGGCGGTGCCGTCGCGCACGTTGTCTAGCGCGCTGCGCCCCGGCCCGTAGATGCCGGCCAGCCGGAAGACATGCAGCGGCACGCCGTACTGCCGGTACAGGTTCAGCCACCCGCGCTCCGCCTCGACGCGGCGCTTCTGCCGGTCGCCGGTGGGGCGCAGCCACGCCGCCTCGCCCACCCATTCGCCCTTGGTGTCGCCGTAGACCCCGGTGGTGGAGAGATAGCCGGCCCAGTCGAGCGTCCGCAGGTCCGCCAGATCCATCGCGTGCTGGTCCAGCACCGGGTCGCCCCGCTCGTCGGGCGGGACGCTGACCAGCAGATGGGTGGTGCCGGCCAGCGCGCTGCCGGCGTCCTCCAGCGGGCGGCCCCGGTCGAACAGGAACGCCTCGATTCCCTGTGCCTCCAGGGCGGCGCGCTTGTCCTCGCCACGGCAGGTGGCGGCGATCCGCCAGCCCTCGGCCTTCAGCCGGTCGGCGAACACGCGGGCGGTGAAGCCCAGGCCGAAGACGAACAGACGGGGTGAGGCCATGTCTTGCGGGGTCCTTGCGTCGGAAGCGGCAATGACGGAGTGTAAGGCCGCCATGAACCGACGCAACGCTTACCTCGTCACGGCTGCGCTGACGCTCCTGTCCGCCGGCCCGACCCTCTCCATTCCGGCCCTGGCCGCTCCCGCCATCGACCACAACCGGGAGTTCCAAGCCTGCCTGACGCTGGCCGAAAAGCACCCGGCGGAGGCGCTGGAAAGCGCGCAGACCTGGCTGAACCATGGCGGCGGCGACCATGCCCGGCTGTGCCAGGCGCTGGCGCTGTTCCACAAGGGCGATTTCACCGCCGCCGGAACCCGGCTGGAGGAGCTGGCGCCGGTGCTGGGCAAGGACGATCCGAAGGCCGGGGCCTCCATCCTCGGGCGGGCCGGTTGGGCGTGGCTGCGCGCCGGGGACAACGCGCGGGCCGAGCGCGCCTACAGCCGCGCGCTGGCGCTTCAGCCGGACGACGTGGACCTGCTGATCGACCGCGCCATCGCGCGGGCGGAGGCGGAACGCTTCTGGGACGCCGTGGCCGATCTGGACGCGGCGCTGGCGAAGGACCCGCGGCGGCCCGAGGCTTATCTCTACCGTGCCGCCGCCCACAAGGCGCTGGCCAACAACCGGCAGGCCTTCGCCGACATCGACCGCGCGCTGGAATTGCGCCCCGGCGATCCGGACGCCCTGCTGCTGCGCGCCAACATCAAGGCGCAGGCGGGCAATCTGGCCGGCGCGCGGGAGGATTGGGGGCAGATCGTCCGCAACGCGCCGGACAGCGCGGCGGCGAGGACGGCGCAGGCCAACCTCGACCGCTCCGCCAAGGCGCCAAGCCCCTCAGCCAAGGCTCCCGCATCCAAGGGTGAGGCGAAGGGCGGGGCTGCTCCCGCAAAGCCATAGGTTTTTTGGGAAGAAGAAAAAATCCGCAAATTGCCGCTGACCGGACCGGACCAGGCCTACAGGGCCGGGATGCGGGCGCCGCCCTTCTTCATGGCGTACATGGCCTGATCGGCGTGGACGATCAACTGCTGGAAATCGCGCCCGTCCTCTGGGTAGACCGCGATGCCGATGGACAGGGCGAGCGGCAGCCGCAGCCCGTCGACCAGAATGGGTTCCTCCAGCGCCGCCCGGCACTTGTCGGCGACGGTTTCCGCTCCGGCTCGGGTCGCGTCCACCTCCAGGATGATGGCGAACTCGTCGCCGCCGATGCGGGCGATCAGGTCGGACTTGCGCAGCAGGCCGGACAGGCGGTGCGCCACCACGCGCAGCACCTCGTCGCCCCGGCTGTGGCCGTGGGTGTCGTTGATCGGCTTGAAGCCGTCCAGGTCGATGTAGAGCAGGGCGAAGAGGCTGTTGCCACGCTCGGCCCGATGGATGGCCTGTTGCAGCCGTTCGTGGAACATGGCGCGGTTCGGCAGGCCGGTCAGGGCGTCGTGGTGGGCCATATGGGCCATGCGCGCCTCGCTCGCCCGCAGGGCCGCCTCCTGCTCCCGCAGCTTGCCCAGCAGATAGTTGAAGCCCTGGGCCAGTTCCCCCACCTCGTCCATGCGGTGGACCGGCAGGGGTGACAATTCCACATGCCCGTCGGCCATCTGGTGCATCCGCCGCGCCGCGTCGGTCAGCGGGCGGAGGAAGCGGCGCATGCCGATGAAAAGCACGGCCGTGGCGAAGGCGGCGATCAGCAGGCTGTTGGAGGCGATGAAGGTTTGCAGGTCCCGCACCCCTTCGAACGCCTCCGCCGTGGGCAGTCGGGCGACCAGGAACCAGCCCGGCGTCGGGACAGTCACCATGGCCGACAACTCCTCCACCCCCGCCGCGTTCACGGTGATGCCCGTGCCGCGATAACCGGCCATGGCCCGGTCGTGCAGCGGGTTGACCCCTTCCGGCGGGGTGGGGGTCAGGATCATCTCATGGTCGCTGGCCGACACGAACAGCCGGTCGCGGGGCGAGACCAGCAGGAAGCCGCCGCTGCGCCCGATGCGGTTGCCCTGCACCAGATTGAGGAAGCCGGGCGACGACAGGTCGGAGGCGCCGGCGAGGACCGCGACCGGGGCTCCGGCGGGATCGGTTACGGCCTTCGCCATGACCACCATCGGCTCCCCGTCCATGGCGGCGCGGGTGGGCCGTCCGATCGATGGCTCGCGGGATTCGAGCGCTGCCCGGAACCAGTCCCGGTCCGACAGGTCGATGTTCGACAGTCCGGGCCGCTCCGGGTGGCTGCCGATGAGCCCGTGACCGTCCGGCTTCACCAGGATCAGCCCGCGCGAGAACAGGGGCGCGATCTCCTGATGCTTCTTCAGCCAGTCCCGCAGGGCCGCGGGATCGCCGAGGGTTGCCGGCGGAAGATTTTCAGCGGCGCGGCGCAGGAGATCGAGCCGCGCCTTGATTTTTTCGTCGATGTCGTGGGCGACGTAGGAGGCAATGGAAAGTTGTTGAGCCGATGTTAGGTCGTTGATCTTGCCCTCCAGGAAGGAGGACAGCACCCAGATGCGCAAACTTGCGCCAATCAAGACCAGGACTAGGCCGAACAACATAAGGCGGACGACAATGCTGCGGCTGTGCCTGCGCAGTTCACCGGCCACGGCGACGATCATCCGCAAGATCAACTCCTCAAAGAAGCTGTGTTCTTTGTTTCCCGGATGGATAGGCTCCGTGCCCACCGCAGCCCGAACATAGACGATGCCCGGCCTGTCCGGAAGGTGCAAAGGACGCCGGGTTTCCACTGGAAGCCCGAAACCCGTTGGAAAGGCAAATATTTTCCACCACTGCTTGATAAGAGGCGCTCTTGGTTCGTGTCATTGGCGTGGCGGCGGCCTCTTGACGATCAGAAGCGTTGTCTTGGTCTGCGACTCCCGTGCCGTGCCCAGGCTCGTCTCCTACGCGCGGGCAGCCGACCAATACTTCCGTGTGGTTTCCAGGCTGGCCCCCTTTCGGCATTGTAGTAGCGAAGACGACGTTCCGCGCCGTCCATGGAAAGGCTGTTATCCGCCTTCCATTCCCGTCGCGGATATTTTGAGAGCCCAAAAAAGGAGGGGGAATTGAGCACGATTTCCACCAAGGACGGCACCCGGATCTTCTACAAGGACTGGGGCAGTGGTCAGCCGGTCGTCTTCTCGCACGGGTGGCCGCTCAGCGCCGACGCCTGGGACGGGCAGATGCTGTTCTTCGGCCAGCAGGGCTACCGCGTCATCGCGCACGACCGGCGCAGCCATGGCCGTTCCGACCAGACCTGGACCGGCAACCATATGGACCAGTATGCCGACGATCTGGCGGAGCTGCTGGACGCGCTGGACGTGCGCGGCGCGGTGATGGTCGGCCATTCCACCGGCGGCGGCGAAGTCGCCCGCTACATCGGGCGGCACGGCACGGCGCGCGTCGCCAAGGCCGTTCTGGTCGGGGCGGTCCCGCCGATCATGCTGAAGACCGCGGCCAACCCCGGCGGCCTGCCGATGGAGGTCTTCGATGGCATCCGCAAGGGCACGTACGACGACCGGTCGCAGTTCTTCCTGGACCTGACCATGCCCTTCTACGGCTTCAACCGCGACGGGGCGAAAGTGTCGGAGGGGCTGCGCCAATCCTTCTGGCTTCAGGGCATGATGGCCGGGATCAAGGGCGCCTACGATTGCATCGCGCAGTTCTCGGAAACCGACTTCACCGAAGATTTGAAGAGGATGACGGTCCCGGCGCTGTTCATCCATGGCGACGACGACCAGATCGTGCCCATCGACGCCGCCGCCCGCCGCGCGGTGGATATCGCGCCGCAGGCGACGCTGACGGTTTATGAAGGGGCGCCGCACGGCCTGACCGCCACCCACCAGGACCGTTTCAACGCCGATCTCCTGGCCTTCATCAAAGGGGCGTAAGGAGGGGACGGGGGCCATTTCCCGACGCCGGTATGTTCCGGTACGCTACCTGCGCAGGCTTCCTCTCCCAACGGCATGGTGGGGCGAACCATGGCGAGGGGAGAGGAGAGCATGTTCCGCAACGCAGGCCCGTCCACCGTTTTGATCGCGGCGCTCCTTGCCCTGAGCGGTGCCGGTACGCCGGCCCGGTCCGCCGAGATGCCGGAACGGGAGGGGCAGAGGGTCGACGTGTTCGACCTGTTCGACGAGAATCACGACGGACGGATTTCGAACGCGGAGTTCCAGAACAACAAGATCCTGGTCTTCTACGTCTGGGACCGGAACCACGACCTTGTGCTGACGCCGGACGAAACGCCGCTGCGGCCCGAGGTCTTCGCCCGCGCCGCCGGGCCGGATGGGCGCATCGACAGCCTGGAGTTCATCACGGTCATTGACGAGGTGTTTCTCATGGCCGACACCAACCACGACTCCACGCTCGACCGTCAGGAGTTCGCCGTCATCCGGCAACGCATCCGGCCCTGAGTCCGGCCCTGAGTCCGGTCACGAGCGGGTGCCTTACGGCTCCTTCACCGGCTCCCAGCCGTCGGAGGGGTCGAAGGCCCAGATGGTCTGGACCAGCGCGTCGGTGTCCTCACCCAAGTCCTTCTGCCAGATGCGCCCGTCCGGTCCGGCCTGAAAGGTCATGATGCCGCTTTGCCCGTAATCGGCTGGCCAGGCGAGGATGGCGAAGCCGCCTTCAAGATGCTCTTCGGCGGAAAAGCTCTTTTCGCCGCCCGGCGCGCCCGGCCCCTGCGCGGTCAGCATGCGGAAGGTGTAGCCGCGGTAGGGATCGCCGGGCTGGCGGCCTTCCAGAAAGGCTTTCTGCTTCTCGACGAAGGCGGACAAGGGGCTCGGTCCCGCCCTCTTCGCCGTCTCGGCATCCCACCACAGCCCGTCGCTGTGGCCCGCCGTGCTCTGGACATAGCGGGCGTAGACGGGGCGTCGTCCGTCTTTCCTGTGCCGGGCCGCATAGTCATGCTGGGCCCGCACCATGGCGCGCAGGGCGGCGATGGCGTCCAACTCGTCGGCGCCGATGCGGCGCGCGTAAATCTCGTCGTCCCCGGCCTCGGTGTCGAAGATCCAGCCTTGGGCGGTGTGCCGCAGCGGGATCGGGAAGGGCCACTGGTTGTGCCCGAGGATGAGTTCGGCGCTCTCCCCGCTGCTATCACCCTGGGCTCCATCGCCCTGGGTCCCATCGCCTTGGGCGGCATGCCGGTGCAGGCTCATCCTCTCCGCCGCGATCTTCGCCGCCTGCCGGCGGGCGATGCGGGCGCTGGCGGGGTCCGGCCCTTCGACGATGTCGACGCTCTCCGGACCGAAGATGGCCAGGAGCCCCGCCGTGTCGTCGGCGGCCAGCGCGGTCCGCAGCGCCTCCGCGGCTTCCTCCGGCGTGGCGAAACTGCGGCGGTCCGGAGCCGTCTGCGCCCAGGCGCCGCCGAACGTCAGGGCGGTGGCGAGCAGGCCGGCGGAAACCGCGCGGAACAGGTCAGCCCTCCGGAGCAGGTCGAACCTACATGTCATGCGCCGTCCTCCCTTGTTCACGCGGTCACCGGCGACCGCCGCCACCGCCGGCCCGGCCACCGCCGCCGCTGAAGCCGCCGCCGCCACCGGCGCGGCCCCCGCCGCTGTAACCACCGCCGCCACTGAAGCCACCGCCCGCCCGTCCGGAACTGGAGAGGCTCTGATGGCCGCGCTGACTCTGGCGGCTGGCGAGCGATCCCTGATCGACGTTGGAAAAGGCGTTGCGGTTGCCCGGATTGGCCTGATTCACGGAACCGGCGCGCCGCTCCGCCGTACGCGGGGACGAGGCCGCCCCACCGGAAAGGCCGCCGCCGGCGGTGGCCCGCGGCGCATCGGCCCGCGGACCCTGCGCCTGCGACAGCCCCTGCCGGACCTGGGCGGAGTTGACCGTGCCGCCCGCCGCGCGTCCGCCGCCGGCCGCCGCCTGGGTCCGGCGCACCTCCCGCCGTCCGATCTCGGTGTTGTTGGCCTGCCAGCGGTTCTCACGGTTCTGCGACACGCGGTTCACGCGGGCGTTGAGGTTCTGGTTGTTGATGTTGACGTTGCGGTTGACGTTCACGTCCCCGCGGTAGATGCCGTTGTCGTTCCAGGACAGCGCATAGCCCAGCGCCGTACCGAACACCGCCCCGGTGAAGAAGGTGGCCGCGGGGCTGTAGTAGTACGGGTAAGGGGGGGAGTAGTAATAGGGCGGCGGCGCGCCGGGCGCCGTGGCGTAGACGACCGTCGCCGGGTTGTAGCTGGGCACATAGACCACTTCCGGGTCGGCGGAGCGCACGACGATGGTTTCCTTCTCCGTCGTCACCGTGCGCTTCTCGTCCGACCCCAGGTTCCCGGCGTCCCGCGCGGCGCGGCGGAAGCCCTGCACCGCGGCCATCACGTCCTCCTGCTGGCTCACCACGGCCGCGCCGAGTTGCTGGGTCCATTCCAGGTCGTCGTTCATCAGGCGGACGACGTCGGGATAGTTCAGCAGGGCGACCACGCTGGGGTCCCAGTTCTTGGACGGGGTCAGCTTCGGGTCGGCGTTGCGCTTGTCGAGGAAGCGCTGCGCCTCCACGATCTGAAGCGGCTGGGTGGCGGCGGGCAGGACGAGGGCCAGCAGATCGTCCGGGTAAAGCGCGACGCGGGCTACCAGCGTCTGCAACTCCGCCGGGGTCAGCGGGGCGCCGCCGTCCTGGGCTGCGGTCGCCGTGGGGGCTTGCGCCGCCTGCTGCGCGCAAGCCAGCGGGGCGGTCAGGGCCAGTGCCGCGGCAAGGAGCAGGGTCGGACCGTTCAAGGCATTCCGGACGCTGTGGGCATTCCGGACGCTGTGGTGCGGGCGCGGGCGTGCCATGGCGCTCTCCTGTCGCTGTCCGGTCGTCCGTTGCAGGGGGCCGTTGCAGGGGGCCGTTGCAGGGGGGCAGCTTAGCGGAGGCGGGTGCCGTAGGCCGGTCCGGCAGGGTTAGTTACCGTTCCGACCGGCCCCTTCGCTGCGGCGGGCTTACGGTAATTTACTCCCGCCGCCGTGCCGAAGATGCCGGACGCCCGTGTAACGTCACCGGCAAAGCAACCAGTACAAAAGCAACCGGTACACAGGCGGAGGCGAACCATGAAGCGCAGAGTCCGTGCCGTTCTTGCGGTGATTTTAACCGGTGCGGCTCTGGCCGGCTGCGCTCCGGCCTCCGAAACGGCGGGGCCGTCCGCCGCCGCGGCGCCCGAAGCCACGCCGCGCCTGTCCATGATGGAGAACATACGTTCCGCCGCGAAGGTCCGCGGCATCGACAAGGCGGCGCGGACCGTGATCCTGCAATTCCCCGACGGGCGGGAAGAGGCGGTGACCGCCGGGAACGAGGTGCGGAATTTCGACCGCATCAAGGTGGGCGACACGGTGCAGATCGAATTCGCCCGCCTGACCAACATCGTCACCCAGCCGCCGGGCTCCGGGCCGGGCTTCACCGAAAGGAGCAGCATGGACCGCGCCGCGGTCGGCGAGATGCCGCGCGCCTCGGCGGTGAACACGACTCAGGTGACGGAGGTCGTCGACGCCATCGACCTCGGCAGGCGGACGGTCACCCTGCGCGGGCCGCAGGGCCGCACGCGCACGGTTCCGGTTCCGCCGGAGGTGCAGGGTCTGGAAACGGTGAAACGCGGCGACGAGGTGGTGATCCGCCAGACGGAAGCCGCCACCATCTCCGTCATGCGATAACTGGGGAAGAGGAGAAGGCCACCGATGAAGGAAGGTGGCGCGAGTGACGGGACTTGAACCCGCGGCCTCCGGCGTGACAGGCCGGCGCTCTAACCAACTGAGCTACACCCGCAATATGGCTCCGGATGCTGGACTCGAACCAGCGACACGCGGATTAACAGTCCGCTGCTCTACCGACTGAGCTAATCCGGAACGGAGGCCGGCTTATAGGCCCCTTTCCGGGGGGATGGCAAGGGGAAATCGAACCGCCCGCGGTATTTTTTTACGCAACCCCCGCGGCTGCGATGCAGGGCCGTGACAATGGACGAAAATGGGTGGCGGACGTGTGGTGGAATCCTCGTGCATCGGTTGACAGGGCGCGCGGCTTTCGCTTCCTTCCGCCTCCGGTTCCCGTCACCTGCCGTTGGTTTCCGTTTCCCATGTCCAAGGTCGTTCCCTTCGCCCAGGCGCGCGAAGCGCTTCTCGCTCGCCTGACCGAGCAGCTTCCACCTTCCACCGAATGGGCCGGGCGCCTGATGCTGATGCCCGATGGCAACCGGGTGGAGCCGATGCCCGCGGCCGAGGCGGTGGACGTGCTGCGCGCCTTCCGCGCCGGTCTGGGCGAGGCCATCGGTGCCGCACCCTGCTCGGTCGGCGGGATGTGGGTGTCGCGGGAAGACTGCCTGGACTGGGACGGGCTGCTGGCCCCGCTGGCGGTGGCCGCCGGCTATGTGGTGGCCGGGGCGACCGGCGGCGCCGGGCTGTCCGTGGAACTGTTCCGCTGCAAGACCGCGCTGGCCGGCTGGGGCGTGCGCGGCCTGCGCGGGGAGCCGGCGGTGGCCCGCTCCGCCGGCTATGCCGTGGTGATGGTCAGCCGCCGCCCGGACGATCAGGAGATCGTGCTGGACCGCGTGATGGACACCTTCGGCTTCGTGATGCGCAGCCAGGGCGAGCCCGTGGTGGAGCCCGGAGACCTGAACGCCCGGCTGGCGCGCCGGGTCTGCCCGCTGCGGCGGTGAAGGGGCAATCAGCGGTTCCGCGTGTCGGTGTGGATGATGCGGTCGACGGTCTGCAAGCGCTGCACGTCGCGCACCTCCAGGATGATGCCCAGGTTCAGCGCGGCGAGATTTTCCGCCAGGGACCGGACGGTGTCCCGCACGCGCTCCAGCGCTCTGGGGTCCTGGTCGGATTCGCCGCCGAGGGAACTGACGAAAGCGTTGATTTCCAACTGCATTTACGTTGGGCTCCGCCGTTGGGGGTGGGGTCTGTCCCTTATGGCGTTAACCCGGCGCACGCGTTCCCGGCAACGACTCTTGTGCCATAGGTCGGTGGGGGAAGCGGCTTCTCCACTAGATATAGACTCGTCGGAAGCGGAAAGGCTCGCCGAAACGGGGGACGGTGAAATGGGCGGAATCGACCGCCTGTTCGGCCAGGGCGTGATGCAGCGCCTGGACGGGGGCGTCGATGCCCTCCGCCGTCAATTGGAAGGTGCCGAAATGCATGGCGACGCTGTGCCGTGCCCCCAGATCGCGGTGCGCCCGCACGGCCTCCGCCGGGTTCATGTGCTGGGTGGACATGAACCAGCGCGGCTCGTAGGCGCCGATGGGCAGCAACGCCACGTCGATGGCGCCGAACCGCCGCCCGATCTCGCGGAAGTGCGGGCAATAGCCGCTGTCGCCCGCGAAATAGACGGCGGCCTCCGGTGTCTCCACCACGAAACCGCCCCACAGCGTCTTGCGCCGGTCGAAGGGGCCGCGGGCGGACCAGTGCTGCGCCGGGACGAAGGTGATGCGGGTGCCGTGCGGGCCGGGCAGGCTGTCCCACCAGTCCAGTTCATGCACCGCGTCGAAGCCGGCGCGGCGCATCGCCGGCCCGTTGCCCAGCCCGGTCATCACCTGCGGCACGCCGCGCCGCCGCGCCAGATGGCGGAGCGTGGGGGCGTCCAGATGGTCGTAGTGGTTGTGGCTGAGCAGCACCGCGTCGATGGCCGGCAGATCCTCCATCCGCACCGCGGGTGGCCGCACCCGCTTCGGTCCCAGCCGCCCGAAGGGGCCGGCGCGGTCGGAATAGACGGGGTCGGTCAGAAAGGCCGCCCCGCCGATCTGGATCAGGAAGGTTGCCTGTCCGATGAAGGTCACCACCACCTCTCCCCGCGCCGGAGCGGCGGGGCGGAAGGGGCGGTGGGGCTCCGGCGCGGGTGGTGTCCAGCGCGGGCTGGGAGTCCTGTAGAGCCGCCACAGGTCGCGGGGACTCTTGTCCGTGTCGGCGTGGGGATTGAAGAAGCGGCGCCCGTCCCAGTGGTCGGACGGGACAACGGGAAAGCGGGGCTGGTTGTCGTCGCGCGGCATGGCACCAGAAGTGGGGTGGTGTGGCGGCTTTGGCTAGACCGCCCCTTTGCGCGATGCGGCAGATTTACAAGATCAGCAAGACAAACAATGGAAAATGCGGAATGCAGGCATATTAAAGCATTGAAAGCGTTGCGTTTTCTGGGGGCTGCCCTGCAATAAGCGCGCGTGTGGTATCGGGTATGCCAGAACATATTCGGCTCAACGAACAACGCCTCCCGATAATGCCTCCCAACGAATGGAGACCGCCATGAACAGCTCGACCCTCGCCCACGTCGGCACCGACCGCGCCCAGTCCTCCGCTCTCCAGGCCGTCCGCGAGTTCCTCGCCGCCTGGCTGCGCGCGACCCCGGCCTACATCGTCTACCGCGCTCTGAACGAGCGCTGAGTCGGACGGGGGGCGGCCCATCGGCTGCCCTCGTGTTGCGGCGCATAGCGCCGCCCGTTCAATCCTTCCCCCTCCCGTCCTGAGCCGCCCGCTCCGAAGCCGGTGCGGCGGGCGCCCGGAAGGCTTCCGCCGCCGGACTTTGACGGGCGTGGGGGCGGTGGAGGCGCACCTCCATCGCGAGTTCCCAGTCCGATCCCCCGGCGCGCACCAGCGCCCCTTGCGCGAGATCGTCGGCGACGAGGCTGTGCGGCAGCCATGCCACGCCGCGCCCGAGCCATCCGGCGCCGACACCGGCACCAGCCGGTCGCTCCCCACCTGGGCTGAGCGGAAGGCACCGGCTTCCAGGCGGGCTTCCAATCTTGAAGGCGCCGCTACATGGGCGTGGCACAGCAGGAATTCGGATTCGAGGACAATGTGGAGTTGTTCCGCACCATGCGCGAGGCGCTGGAAACCGCACACCGATCCCCGGCAAACAGGGCGGGCCGCACCCTGTACGGGCGGTATAAGGCGTTGACTCGCGCCTGATCGGTCTCACATGCTGTTGCGGTGTCCAACAGTTTTGAAAGGAGGTGATCCAATGTCTCATGGAGCCAAGCCGGTAGCCGTTCTGTTCGGCCTCGCCGCCCTCCTGACGGCGGGGGTCGCCAGCGCGGATTGCTCCTCCAGCCACAGCGCCAGCGCCGGCACGCAGAAGCCGGCCAGCGACACGGTCGTCACCGGCGACCGGGCACCGGGCAGCACCCGCGGGTAAACCCGGCCGCACCATGCCGGAACGGGCCGTTCCCCACGCGGGAGCGGCCCGTTTCCTTTTTGCTCTTTTCTTTTCAGCGGGCCTGCACCAGCGCGTGGCGCTTGCGCCCGGCGGACAGGCGGATGCGGCCTTGGCCGTTCAGGTCCGCCAGGGTCAGCAGCGCGGCCTCGTCGGTGACAGGGGTGCCGTTCACCCGCGCCCCGCCGTCGCGGATCAGGCGGCGGGCCGCCCCCTTGGACTCGGCCAGCCCGGCGGCGGCCAGCAGGTCGGCCAGCCGGACGCCGGCGGCGAGATCGGTGCGGGCAGCCTCCACCGTCGGCAGACCGCCGCCGGCCCCGGCCTCCTCGAAGACGCGGCGGGCGGTTTCCCCGGCCTGGGCCGCGGCCTCCGCACCGTGGCAGAGGACGGTGGCCTCATGGGCGAGGATCTTCTTGGCCTCGTTGATCTCCGATCCCTGGAGCGCCTCCAGCCGGGCGATCTCATCCAGCGGAAGTTCGGTGAACAGGCGCAGGAAGCGGCCCACGTCCGCGTCCTCCGTGTTGCGCCAGAACTGCCAGAAGTCGTGCGGGCTGCGCCGGTCGGCGTTCAGCCACACCGCCCCCGCCGCGGTCTTGCCCATCTTGGCGCCGGACGCGGTGGTCAGCAGCGGCGTGGTCAGGCCGAACAGTTCCGCCCCGTCGACGCGGCGGGCCAGTTCGATGCCGTTGACGATGTTGCCCCACTGGTCCGACCCGCCCATCTGCAACCGGCAGCCCCGGCGCCGCGACAGCTCCAGGAAGTCGAAGGCCTGGAGGATCATGTAGTTGAACTCAAGGAAGGTCAGCGGCTGCTCGCGGTCCAGCCGCAGCTTGACGGAATCGAAGCTCAGCATCCGGTTGACCGTGAAGTGCCGCCCGATGTCGCGCAGCATGGGGATGTAGCGCAGCTCGTCCAGCCAGTCGGCGTTGTTGACCATCGCCGCACCGGTCGGCCCATCGCCGAAGGAGAGATACTGGGCGAAAACCCGCCCGATGCCGGTCATGTTGGCGGCGATCTGCGCATCGTCCAGCATCGGGCGGCTGGTGTCGCGGAAGCTGGGGTCGCCGATGCGGGTGGTGCCGCCGCCGATCAGCACGACGGGCCGGTTGCCGGTCTTCTGGAACCAGCGCAGCACCATGATCGACATCAGATGCCCGACATGCAGGCTGTCCGCCGTGGCGTCGAAGCCGATGTAGGCGCTGACCGGCCCCTGGCGCAGCAGGGCGTCGAGGCCCGACAGGTCGCTGCCCTGATGCAGGAACCCGCGCTCGTCGAGCACGCGCAGGAAGTCGGACTGGAAGGGGCTGGAAGCCGCGGGGGTTGCCATCGTGGGGATCTCCGAAAGGGAAGGGCCGCGTCCCGGAGATCATCTGTCGAAGCACATGCCGCCGGTCCGCGGCGGCATGGTTCATTTGGTCAAAACCGAACGCGCCGCCCTATGGGAGCAACGTATAATAGCGGATGAAATGGTGCGTGCGCGTCGTCATGGCCGGCAAGCTGGCATCCGGGGGGCGTGCCGTCAAGCCTGCCGGTCTGCGCGGATCGCGCATACCAGCCCTCGGGAGAGTGGGGGTTGGCCAATTTAACCCTCTCCCCAGAGGGGAGAGGGAAGCTCAAATGCGATGATGCGGCGGGCGAAGGTGTCGATGACGAAGGCCACGGAGACGAAGCCCTGCTCCGCTCCTGCTCGTCGGTCGTTTGTTGTCAGTCATGGGCTTCGGGCCGGGCCCAGCCCCGCAGCGTCTCCGCCGTGCAGCCGATCTTCGCCGCGATCGAGCCGATCGCCGCCCATTGCGAGGCGTGATCCCCCTCGTGCCCGAACACCATCCGCACCCGCGCGGTCGCGGACTTCAGGAGCGTGTCCGCGTGATGCCGATTTCGTCATGATGACCCCATCCTCTAAAGAAACGGGGCATCCGGGAAACCCGGCGCGGTTCAGCAACGCCCCGCCCTTACTTTGCCGGCAGCCTCACGATCTTGAACCAGTAGTCCTCCAGCCCGCTGATGACGGTGAAGAAGTCTTGCAAATCCAGCGGTTTGGTGACGAAGCTGTTGGCGCCGAGCTGGTACATCGCCTCCACGTCGCGGTCCACGTCGGAGGTGGTCAGGACAACCACCGGAATGCCGCGCAATCCCACGTCCTGCTTGATGGCCGACAGGACGCCGCGCCCGTCGAGCCGCGGCATGTTGAGGTCCAGCAGGATCAGGTCGGGGCGCCGCGCTTTGGCGTAGCGTTCCCCCTCGCGGCGCAGATAGGCCAGAGCCTCCACCCCATCGGCAGCGTGATGCACGTCGCACAGAATGCGCCCTTCCCGGATCGCCCGCTTCGCCAACCCCGCGTCGGCGGGATCGTCTTCGACCAGAAGGATGTGGAAGGGGGCGTTGCTCATGTCTCGGTTTCCTGATTTGGCCGCCACCGGGCGGTCCCGAACACGGGACGATGATAGACGAACCCCGTTGGAATTCCATGATGACGGAATATCATAGCCGTCAAATGCCCCGCTGCCTTTCTCATAAGACGCCCGCCTTCGGCAGCAGCACATGGAAGGTGCTTCCCCGCTCCGGTTCGGATTCCACCCAGATCCGTCCCCTGTGATGCTCGACGATCTTCTTGCACACCGCCAGCCCGATGCCGGTTCCCTCATATTCGTTGCGCCCGTGCAGGCGCTGGAAAATGCCGAAGATCCGCTCGAAATGCTCGGGGGAGATGCCGATTCCATTGTCCTGGACCGTGAAATGCCAACCCTCCGGTTCGGCGGCGACGCCGACCCGGATCTCCGGCGGGCGGTCGGCGACCCGGTACTTCACGGCGTTGCCGATCAGGTTTTGGAAGAGGCGCTCCAACTCGTTCTCGTCGCCCCACAGAACCGGCAGATCGTCCGGAATGGAAAGGGTGGCCGACGCCTCGGCGATGGCCTCGCTCAGGTTATCCCGCACGGCGGCGAGGATGCCGGTGGCGGCGCAAGGGGCGAAAGGCTGGGTCTTGCGCCCGACGCGGCTGTAGTCCAGCAGGCCCACGATCAGACGGTCCATGCGAAGCGCGCCATCGCAGGCGAAACGCATGTACTCCACCGTCTCCTCGTCCAGCTTGCCGTCCAGGTCCTTCTGCAGCAGCGTCAGATAGCTGTTGATGGTGCGCAGCGGCTGCCGCAGGTCGTGCGAGGCGACGTAGGCGAAGGCTTCCAGCTCCGCGTTGGAGCGCTCCAGTTCCGCCGTCTTGCCGCGCAGGTCCTCTTCCGACTGGCGCCGCCGGGTGATGTCCGTGTGGGTCCCGACCATGCGCAGCACCTTGCCGTCCGGACCACGCCGGACGACGATCCCGCGGGCGAGAACCCATTTGTAGGAACCGTCCTTGCAGCGGATGCGGTGTTCGTTCGCATAGACAGCGGTGGCGCCGTCCAGATGACGGCGGACGTCGGCCTGCACGGCCATCCAGTCGTCGGGATGAACCCGCGTCTCCCATTCCTCCAGCCGGTTGGCCAGTTCATCCTCCCCGTGGCCGAGCATGTTTTTCCAGCCGCGGGAGAGAAAGAGGTCGCCGGTCGCGACATTCCAATCCCAGACGCCGTCTCCCACCGCCTCCAGCGCCAGCCGCCAGCGCTCCTCGCTGTCGACCATCAGCCGCTGGGCCTCCACCAGCCGGTGATGCTGGGCGATCTGCGTCCGGATCAGCCACGCGATGAGCAGGATCGCCGCCATCCCCGCCCCACCGGCGGCGGCGGTGGCGAGCAGCACGTCCCGGCGGCGTTCCTGGTAGGGAGCCATCAGTTCTTCCCACCCCAGGCCGACGATGGCCAGCAGCGGATAGTCCTTCAGCCGCCGGGTGGCGACGATCCGGACCACCCCGTCCACCTCGCTCGCCAGATGATAGATCGCGTTCGCCGGTCCGGCGGGATCGAGATAAGGGCGGTTCACCAGCGTCTTGCCCACCCCCGCGGCTTCCGACGGGATCGCCGACGCGCGGGCGAGCACCACCCGGCTGTCCATTCCGACCAGCATGACCGACCCCTGCCGGCCCAGCTCCGCGGGACCGTAGAAGCTGGTCAGGTCGGCGGGATCGACCGACAGCACCATGACTCCGCCGAAGCTCCCGTCCCGCTGCACGATCCGCCGGGTGAACTGGATCGACCATTTGCCGGATACCCGGCCCAGGATGGGCCGGCTGATGAACAGCGCGTCCTCGCCGGAGCGCCGGTGCACGGTGAAATGCTCGCGGTCGCTCAGGTCCACGGGCGATGACGCCACGCTGAGATTGGAAAAGCGCAGCCTTCCGTCCGGGCCGATCACGCCGATCTGGAAGGCCAGATCCTCGTAGAGGCTCCTCTGCCAGTCCTTCCCCCGCACGAGGAAGGAGTCGGGATCGGCGGCATATTCGGCGCGCAGATGGATCAGCGCCTGATCCAGCCGCCGCACCGTCTGCCGGACGCTCTCATCGAAGGCGCGGGCGAGGTTGGCGGCGTCGGCCTCCTTGGCCCGGACGATGTCCACCCGCTCCCGCTCCAGGCTGTCGGCGACGGACCAGACGCCCGCCCCGACCAGAACGGCGCCGAGCAAAACCACCAGCAGCGGCAGGACCACCAGGGTGTGGCGGGCGCGGCGCGGGGGCGGCGACGGCGCGGCGCCCTCCGGTTCGGCTGCGGCGCTCACCATGTCATCCCCCGATCAGCCCGGCCGGACCGGCGATTCCGGAGCCGGGGTCGGTTTCTTCCGTGGCGACCCGGTTCCGCCCGCTGTTCTTGGCCCGGTACAAGGCGCGGTCGGCCCGCCCGAGCGCCCGGTCGATGGCCGTGTCGTCGTCGGCACAGGACGCCACGCCGATGCTGACCGTAATGCGCAGCGTGATCCCGCAGGACAGCGGGAACGCGCTGGCGGCAAGGCGCTGGCGCAGCCGTTCGGCGACGTCCGCCGCCTCGTCCAGCCCGGTTTCGGGAAGCAGGGCGGCGAACTCCTCGCCGCCCAGACGGCCCAGATGGTCGGTCTCGCGCAGCGTGGACCGGCAGATGTCGGCCAACTGGCACAGCGCCTCGTCGCCCGCGGCGTGGCCGTGGGTGTCGTTGACGGCCTTGAAATGGTCGATGTCGAGCATCAGAACCGACACGGGCCGGCCATAGCGGCGCAGCCGCGACAACTCGGTCTCCGACAGTTCCATGAAGCGGCGGCGGTTCCACAGGCCGGTCAGCGGGTCGGTGGTGGCCATGCGGCGCAGTTCCTGTTCCACCCGCTTGCGTTCGGAAATGTCGCGGACCACCGCGGTGTAAAGCATGCCGTCCGGGTGCTGCAGCTTGGCGATGGAGATCTCCGCCGGGAACTCTCGCCCGTCGAAGGTCAGGCCGGTGACCTCGCCGCGGTCCGACATGGGCCGGGTGTTGACGTTCGATGCGGCGAAGGTCGTGACGAACATCGTGTGGCTGTGCCGCACCCGCTCCGGAATCAGCAGCGTCAACGGACGCCCGACGATCTCGTTCGCGGCGTAGCCGAACAGCCGCTCCGCCGCCGGGTTGAACAGGGTGATGTTCAGGTTCACGTCGGTCGTCAGGATGGCGTCCTGGGCCAGTTCGATGATGCCGGCCAGCCGTTCCTCCGACAGGCGGAGCTGCTCCTCCAGCCGCTTGCGGGCGATGGCGTGCTGGATGGCCCGCCAGACCAGCGGCCCGTCGGCCTGCCCCTTCACCAGATAGTCCTGCGTGCCGGCGGCCAGCGCCTGAAGCGCGAAATCCTCGTCGTCCAGCCCGGTCAGAACGACCAGCGGCAGCGACGGCACGTCGCCGCGCATCCGCCGCACCGTGTCGAAGCCGAAGCTGTCCGGCAGCGACAGGTCGAGCAGCACCACGTCGCAGGCGTTGCGCATCAGGAAGGCCCGCGCCTCCTGATGCGAGGTGGCGCGGGTGAGGGTGAAGCGGCGGGTGTAGGGGCGCAGAGCCCGGATGACCAGCCCGGCGTCCGCGTCGTCGTCCTCGACCAGCAGGATCGTGATGATTTCTGGGGTTTGCCGATCCATGGGGGTTATCCTTGCCCTCTCTGCCGTCAGCGCGGCTGCCGCACGGCACGGCGGGCCATGCCCGCGGCTTTGGTGATGACGATGCCGGCGGGCTTGCTCATGACGAACCTCTCTGACGGGCGGGCGGAAGATGGATGGAGAAGGTGCTGCCGACGCCGGGCGTCGATTCGAGCGTGATGCGGCCCCCCATCCGCTCCACCATCTTGCGCGCGATGGCCAGCCCCATGCCGGTGCCGGGATGCTCCTCACGCGAATGAAGGCGGCGGAAGACCTCGAAAATCTGTTCGCGGTACTGGGGTTCGATGCCGATTCCGTTGTCGCGGACGTCGATCACGTCCTGCGCGCCGTCACGCCGCTGCATCACGGTGATTTCGGCGGCCCGGCTGGGGTGGCGGTATTCCACCGCGTTGCCCAGCAGGACGGCGAGAATCTCGCGCAGGCGGCGTTCGTCGGCCATCACCGCGCCCAGCCCTTCGGCGGTCACGACGGCTCCGGTCTCGCGGATGCGCTGGTCCAGCATCGCCCGCGCGCCGTCGAGCGCCTCGCCCACCGCGGTCGGGCGGATGTGCAGCGGAACACGGTCTTCGGCCAGGAAGAGCTGCACGTCGTGCAGCAGCATCTTCAGCCGCGACGCGCCGTCCACGATCTGGCGGATGAACTCCGCCCCCTCCTCGTCCAGCCGGCCCTGGAGATGCCGTTCCAGAAGCTGGGTGTAGCTGGCGATGGCGCGCAGCGGCTCCTGAAGGTCGTGGGCGGCGACGTAGGCGAAGCGCTCCAGCTCCCGGTTCAGGTTGTCCAACTCGCCGGTGCGCCGCTCCACCAGCCGTTCCAGCGTCCGGCGGCGGCTCAGCGTCTGGTAGGTCAGCGCCTCGGCCATCAGGGCCAGCAAGGCGAAGACCACCAGGAAGACGGCGTAGGCCGGCTCCGCGCGGGCGGCGGCCTGCCAGCCGGCGCGCGGAGCCACGGCGAATTCCCAGGTGCCGTCGGTCAGGGAAATCGCTTCGACGATGGGCGACTGGCTCAGCACCGCCCCATCCCCCGCCACGACGACGCCGTTTTCGGCGCGCAGCAGGAAGGCGAGGTCCTGCGGCATGGCCTCCAGGCGCGCCTCGCCCAGGATGGGCTTCAGGTCGAAGACCATGCCCACCGCCCCCCAGGGGCGGTCCTTGCCGAACACGATCTGCCGCGCGATCAGCCCGCGCCCGCCCAGCACCAGATCGGACGGGCCGAAAACCGTGACATCGCCGGTCACCAGCGCCCGCTGCACGGTCTCGGCATAGCCCGGATGCGGATCGGACAACAGCGACTGGCCGAAGATGCGCTGATTGCCTTCCATCGGGTGGAGGTAGCGGACGAAGAAGCCGGGGGCGGCGGACACGCCGCGCACGCCGGTCACCGACCGGCGCAGCCCTTCCGCAAAGGGGACGAACTGCGCATCCAGCGTGCCGGCGGAGGCTGCCACCCCGACGAACGTGTTCAGCCCACGCACCAGCGCCAGCCGTTCGTTCACCGCGCTGGCCAGGGTGCTGGCGGCGCTGACGGCGGTCAGGGCCGCCGCCGCCCGCCGTTCGGCGATCAGGTAGCGGGTGTAAAAGTTGTCCGCCCAGAAGAAGGCGCCAACCAGCAGGACCGACACCAGAAACTGGCCGGCGGCCAGCCAGCCGTAGCGGCGCAGCGGCCCGTCCAGGCGCGCCAGGGCCGACGGCGGGGACAGCGCGGTCATCCCCCCCCTCCCGCGGGCCGCCCACCCCACGGCGCCACGGGCAGGGTGAAGCGGAAGAAACTGCCTTCGCCCTCCACGGCATCCACCCAGATCCGGCCGCCGTGATGCTCGACGATCTTCTTGCAGACGGCCAGCCCAACCCCGGTGCCTTCATACTCGTCGCGGCGGTGCAGGCGTTGGAAGATGCCGAACACGCGCTCCCGGTGCTCCGGCGCGATGCCGATGCCGTTGTCGCGCACGCCGAAGACCCATTGGCCTCCATCGCGCCGGCAATGGACACGCACGCTGGGGGCCGCATCCGGCCTGCGGTATTTCACCGCGTTCCCGATCAGGTTCTGGAACAGCCGCACCAGTTCGTTCTCGTCGCCGGCCACGCGGGGCAAGGCGCCCTCCACCTCCACCATGGCCGACACCTCGTCGATGGCGGCCTGGAGATTCAGCATCGCCGTGTTCACGACGCCGCCGAGGTCCACCGGGCTGGGGCCTCGCGTGCAGCGCCCGACGCGGCTGTATTCCAGCAGGTCCACGATCAGCCGGTCCATGCGCTGCGCGCCGTCGCGGGCGAAGCGCATGTATTCCGCGGTTTCCTCGTCCAGCTTGCCGGCCAGATCGGTCTGGAGCAGCGTCAGATAGCTGTTGATGGTGCGCAGCGGCTGGCGCAGGTCGTGCGAGGCGACGTAGGCGAAGGCCTCCAACTCCGCGTTGGAGCGTTCCAGCGCCGCCGTCTTGCCGCGCAGCGCGGCCTCCGCCCGGCAACGCTCGGTGATGTCGTGGACCAGCGACAGCAGCAGGCGGCGCCCGTTGACCTGCACCGGGCTGCCGTAGATCTCCACGTCGCGGACCTCGCCGGACGACAGGCGGTGGCGGCTCAGCACCGTCAGGCTGCCCTGCTGCCGGACCCAGTCGGTGCCGGACGCCAGCCCTTCGGGCGCGCCCTCCCCCGGCGGGACGCTGATGGCGTCGAGCGGCAACCCGCGCAAAGCCTCCAGCGCATGGCCGTAGAAGGCCGCCGCAGCCGGGTTGGCGTCCTCGATCGCGCCGCTGGCCGGGTCGATCAGCAGCTTCACCGCGCGGCAGGAAACGAACATCTGCTCGAACAGGGCATGGCGTTCCATCATCGCCTGTTCGGTGCGCTTGCGCTCGCTGATGTCCACCATCGCGCCGACGATGCCCGCGGGCCGGCCGCCGTTCCGGCAATAGACCGCCTTGGAAACCACCACGTCGCGCAGCGCGCCGTCGGCGCAGCGGACCTGGGTTTCAAAGGTCTGGGTGTGCCCGGTGGAGAGCAGAGCCTCGTTTGCGTCGTCGTCCTGGGCGGCCAGATTCGGCGGAGCGAGGTCCGACATCGTCTGGCCGAACAGCGCCACGCGGTCCAGCCCCAGCCAGTCCTCCAGCGCGGCGTTGGCGTCCGTGTAGAATCCCGACATGTCCTGGATGAAGATCGGCACCGGCACCGTGTCCAGCAGGACGCGCTGGAAGGCGGCGCGGTCGTTGACCGCCTGTTCGGCGCGGCGGCGGACCGTCACGTCCTCGACGATCCAGACATTGCCGAGCGCGGGAAGATCCTTGTGAATCCGGCGTCCGATGATGCGGCACCAGATCTCGCCCCCGTCGCCGCGGCGCATGGGGATCGTGTCCTCGAAGGTGTCGCCGCGCGCCATGACCGGATAAGCCCGGCGTCCGATGTCCTCGAAGACCGCGTCGTCGCCGTAGATGATGCGCACGCCCGCCCCGGTCATCGCCGCCATGGGCTGCTGCACGATGCCGGCCATGGCCTCGTTGGTGCGCAGGATGCGGCGGTCGCCGTCCACGATGAGGATGCCGACCGGCGCGTTGGCCAGAATGGCGTCCAGCCGCGCACGGGAATCATCCGGCTCGATGTCCGCCGCGGGCGACGGGTCGCCGGGCACCACACGCCCTTCCACCAGCAGCCCGGTCCGCCCGCCCTCGTTCCAGCCGGAGCACAGGCAGTCCACCGCCACCGGCCCGCGGCGGGTGCGGAAGGTCAGCCGTTCCCGCACCGTCTCCCCCCGCGCGAAGGCCGCCCGGTGGGGCGCGAGGCGCGCCCGCGCCTCCTCCGGCAGCGGCAGCCGGTCCGCCGTCCCGCACAGATCACGCGCGCTGCGGTTGGCCCAGCGCAGGCCGCCGTCCTCCATCCCGAACAGCCAGACGGGCGAGCGCAGCGCATCCAGCCCCACGGGGCCACGGGAGATGCCCCGCCCCAACTTCGGCCCCAACTTTGCGAGGCGACCGGCGGCCCGGTTCCGATACGATGTGCGGCGTAAAGCCCTCGCCATGTTTATTGCCGCCTGGATGCCTGTTGAACCGGTTGCCTTTGCAACACATTGACCGACGGAACATCAGATACACGGAATACCGCGGCCCCGCAAGTTGTTCGGCGGACATTACCTTGCAACCCGGATGAATCCATTGGCAAATTGTCACACTTGATTATTGAGCGGCGCCTCTCTGTGTTTGATTTGGTTTCGAAACGACACCAGTTGCATTCGTTTCGGCGCGCACGCATATCTCTTTCCGGATCACCCCCGCCCCAGACAGAAATCATCCGTCGCGCGACGGAATCAGCCGCCGCCGAACCGGGCCGCGATCCACTCATTCATCGCCGCCTGGGCGCCATGCGGGCGCTGACCGACGGGGGGTGCCGCTCAGCGCCCGCATGAAGGGCACCGGCCCGGACGGAGCTGCGGGCAAAGGCTGGCAAAGCGCTTCAAGCCGGCCGGCAAGCGCCTCGGCCTCGATGCCGTGATGCCAATCTCAACTGTGCCGACTTCAAGCCCCCTCCGGCAACCGGCGACCAACTGACGCTGCCCTGATCCCGGCAGCAAGACGGACCGGCACGGTGCGGGGTTGGGGACGTTTGACCCCCAGTTCAGTCTCCATGACCACGCAAATCCAATGCATTCGTTTAGATATCGGAAAGATTATCGGGGGTTGTTATAACAATCCAAAAGCATCAGTCGTCCAGAACACGCGCCACGAAATCGGATGTCGTGGCATAGCTATCAATGATGATGCGGGTTAATCACCATGAAAGTCTTTTGTTAGGACATTCTTATGCATATCATGCCCACTCAAAATCGCGGTGAAGCATGATTTCTGCATCTGAATTCCTATCTGCCAGATTGCAGTGATTGGGGCGTTTATCTGTGTAGGACGTGCTTTGGCTCGCCTCGGTTTGCACGGACCGGACCGCCTTCGGCTTTATCGTCATGCCCGGCGGTGTGGAAAGAAAAACTGTTAATCCGGGAAGTGTAACCTCATGCGACTATGGGTGTGGAAGATCGTAAGGAAGGTGATTGCACTCCTCATCCTGAGCGTTGCGGTTCTCTTTCTGGTGCGCGCCTATGATTCGCAGCGTGGTCCACAGCTTGAAGTTTGGCATACCTTTGTTCCGGAAGAACTCGGCAGAAAGGAACTGGAGCGCAGCGGATGGTCCGAATACCTCAAGGCTGAGGATGCCATTTTCGACAGTGTGCGGGCCGAGGTGACGCAGAAGCTGCCTCCGGGAGAGCGCGTCCCCGTCAATCGGTATTTCGATGGCAGCCCGATCTATCCGGGCCGGTTCTCTCGGGACTGGAACCGCTCCTACGTGCTCGAACCCGACGGCCCCGTCAGGGGAGCGGTGATCTTCCTGCACGGCTTGACCGATTCCCCGTACAGCCTTCGCCACATCGCCCGCCTTTACCAAGCGTACGGCTTCGTTGCGATCGCCATCCGCTTGCCCGGCCACGGCACGGTACCGGCAGGTTTGGCGGAGATCGAATGGGAAGACTGGATGGCGGCAACCCGGCTGGCGGCGCGGGAAGCGAAGCGGCGCATCGGTCCGACCCAACCATTTCATGTGATCGGGTTTTCGAACGGCGGCGCGCTGGCGATGATGTATGCGCTCGACGCCCTCGACAATCCGGAGTTGCGGCGGCCCGACCGCATCACGCTGATCTCGCCGATGATCGGAATCACCGCGTTCGCGCGCTTTGCCGGTCTGGCCGGACTGCCGGCGATTTTTCCCCCCTTCGCGAAAGCCGCATGGCTCGGCGTGGTGCCGGAATTCAATCCCTTCAAATACAATTCCTTTCCAGTCAACGGCGCGCGGCAGTCGCACCTTCTGACCGCCGCGCTTCAAAGCCGGATCGCGAACCGTGCCGGCGGCGGCCAACTGGCTGACCTGCCCCCGATCATGACGTTCCAATCGGTGATGGACTTCACCGTCAGCACGCGCGCGATCCTGTCCGGATTGTACGTCCACCTGCCTGACAACGGCAGCGAACTGGTGCTGTTCGACGTGAACCGCAACACCAAGTTCGGCCCGCTCCTGAGCGCGGCGTCGGACACCATGCTGGCGCGCATCCTGCCCGATCCGCCCCGCCGGTTCCGGACCACGATCATCACCAACGCCGATGAGGACCGCGCCGACGTGGTGGCGCGCATCACAGAAGCCGGCGCGGACACGGAGCAGGTGACCGAATTGGGGCTGGTCTATCCGCTCGACGTCTATTCGCTGTCGCACGTCGCCATCCCGTTTCCGACGACCGACTCCCTTTACGGCCTGCACCCCGATCCCAACGAGGATTTCGGCATCCAACTGGGCGCCGTGGCCGCCCGCGGAGAGCGGGGCGCGTTGATCGTCAGCATGGATTCCCTGCTTCGCATGTCGTCGAACCCCTTCTTTCCCTACCTGATGGAACGGATCGAGGAGCCGCTGACACAGAAGTCATCCCATCGGGAAGGCCGCGACGACCGATCCGATCCCCCCAATGGCATCCCTGGGCCCATCCCTGAGCAAACAGGAAGGCGGTGACGACATGGCCATCAAGAAGGTCGCTATCGCTTGCCAGGGCGGAGGAACGCACGCGGCGTTCACCTGGGGCGTTCTGAAGACCATTCTGGCGACGAAAACGCAGTGGGACGCGAAAGGGCGGGATGGCGACACCTTCGACATCATCGCCATCAGCGGCACGTCGGCCGGTGCGCTGTGCGCTCTCGCGACGTGGTACGGCCTCGCCCCGAACACCGCCGACGCGGCCTGCGGCACCATCGACAAGGCCATCGAGCGCCTGGATTTCCTGTGGACGACCTTCGCCGCGACCACCCCGGTCGAGACCGCCCACAACCGCATGGTCGGCACCCTCCTGGAGTGGAAATCGCAGGGCCTGCCGCTGCCGGTGTCCAATCCCTACTCCGCCTGCGGCCAGATCGGGCTGACCGGCCTGAACATGATGGGAGCCCGCTGGCAGTATCTTGGGTTCCCGGAACTGCTGAGGGACCTGTGTCCGAATTTCGACGCGATCGACTGGCCGCGGGTGGCCGAAGCCGACATCCGCCTCCTCGCCGGAGCCATCGAGGTGCTCAGCGGCAACTTCGAAGTGTTCGATTCCCACAAGACCCTCGAACAGATGGGGCTGCGCTCGGACGGCCAGGAGATCGCGCAGTACGACACCACCCGCTGGCGCATGCGCCGGGCGATCTCGCTGGAAGGCGTGGCGGCATCGGGTACGCTTCCGGAGGTCCTGCCCGCACAGGTCATCCCCGATATGGTGTTCCCGACCTGCGTACCGGGCCGGACCGTCACACGCAACGGCTACTATTGGGATGGCCTGTATTCGCGCAATCCGCCGGTGCGCGACCTTCTCGACGCCAGGACGAAGGACGAAAAGCCGGACGAAATCTGGATCGTGCGCATCAATCCCCAGGAGTTCCATCCCGCCTCCACGAAGATCGGCCTTGAGGACATCCGGGACCGGGAGAACGACCTCGCCGGGAACCTGTCGCTGAACCAGGAACTGGACGCCATCATGACGATCAACCAATGGATCGGGCGGCATGGGAACAGGAATCCCCCCCTGGACAACCACAAGATCGTCGCGGTCAGGACCATCAAGATGACCCGCGACACCGCCTGGGGCCTCAAGCACACCTCGAAGTTCAACCGCAGTCCGGACTATTTCGCGACGCTTCGCGAGGAAGGCCGGCAGGTGGCGGAGCAATGGCTGGCGGACTGGCGGCGGCTCGGCAAGGACTTTCCCCACTACCCCTACGACGCGCGCTACCCCGAGCCGGCCTGACCCCCCAATCGCATGGAGCCCTCACGGAGACTCAGCGGAGCCACCGATATGACCGATCTCGCCGCCGTCCTCGTCGCGCTTGCGCTGCTCATCCTGCTGGCCTATCGCGGCATGACCCTGCTGATCGCCGCGCCGGCCACGGCGCTGCTCGCCGCGCTGCTGACCGGCGGCCTGCCGATCCTCGGCGCCTACACGCAGATCTTCATGAGCAACACCGGCTCCTTCATCGTCTCCTTCTTTCCCCTGTTCATGCTCGGGGCGATCTTCGGCAAGCTGATGGACGACACCGGCTCCGCGCGATCCCTCGCCCGGCTGGTCAGCGCCCGGCTCGGACCCGACCGCGCGGTCGTTTCGGTGGTGTTGTGCTGCGCCATCCTGACCTATGGCGGCGTTTCGGCCTTCGTCGTCGCCTTCGCGATCTACCCGGTGGCCGCCGCCCTGTTCCGCGACGCCGACGTCCCGAAGCGGCTGATACCGGGAGCGCTGGCGCTCGGTGCGTTCACCTTCACCATGTCGGCCCTGCCGGGAACCCCGGCGATCCAGAACGCGATTCCGATGCCGTTCCTGGGGACCACGGCCTTCGCCGCGCCGGGCCTCGGGATCGTCAGCGGGCTCGTGATGTTCGTGCTGGGCGTCATGTGGCTGGATTCCCGCGCCGCCCGCGCACGGGCGGCGGGCGAGGGGTACGGCCATCACGACGACAGCCCGCCGGTGCTGGACCGGACGGCGCGCGAACGCGCGCAGGGCGAGGGGTTCGACATCGCCGAACTCTCCCCCGAACCCGCCCCGCGAAAAGCCGCCGACACCGATACCTTGCCCCCGGCCATGCTGGCGGTGCTGCCGATCGTCGTGGTCATCGCCAGCAACTTCCTGTTCATCCAACTCGTCGCCCCCCGGATGGACACCGCCTTCCTCGCCGAAGCGCGGTTCGGGGCCACGTCCATCGAGGCCGTGCGCGGCGTGTGGGCGGTCATCGTGGCGCTGTTCCTCGCCATCCTCCTGCTCATCGCCGGCAACTGGAACCGCCTGGACGATCTGCGCACGAGCCTGGACAAGGGAGCCGACGCCTCGGTCCTGCCGATCTTCAACACCGCGAGCCTTGTCGGATTCGGCGCGGTGGTCGCCGCCCTTCCGGTCTTCGGCACGATCAGCCAGGCCGTCCTGGCCATCGGCGGGGGCAATCCCCTGGTGTCGGTCGCGGCGTCGGTGACGGTTCTTTCCGCGATCACCGGCTCGGCGTCGGGCGGCATGAGCATCGCGCTCGACGCGCTCGGCCCGACCTTCGTGGACATGGCGCATGCGTCCGGAGTCTCGCTCGACGTGATGCACCGGGTGACGGCGGTCGCCTCGGGCGCTCTCGACGCGCTGCCGCACAACGGCGCCGTCATCACGCTCCTCGCCGTTTGCAGGCTCAGCCACCGTGACGCCTACGGCGACGTCTTCATCGTCGCATCCGCCATACCGATGCTCGCGCTGGTTGTCCTGATCGTTCTGGCCAGCCTGCTCACACATTTTGGATTTTAGGCGGGAATGGGGGGAGCCGTGATCGACAATCGAGCCGAACGCATCCGCACCCGATGGGCGCTTCTCGCCGTTGCGCCGCTGGCCTTGCTTGCGGCCTGCGGCTCCGAAGAGGAGTCCGCCGCGGACCCGATCCGCCCCGTGCGGGTGGTGACGGTCGAAAAGCACGAGGGCGGCGAAACAGTATCGTTGTCAGGCCAGATCCAGGCGCAGGACGAAGTCAGCCTGTCGTTCCGCATCGACGGGCGGATGACCGAGCGTCTGGTGAATGTCGGCGATCAGGTCGAGGCCGGCCAGGTGGTCGCGCGCCTGGACCCGGAACCCGCCCGCAACGCCCTGAGGACGGCGCAGGCGAATTTGACCGCAGCCATGGGGCAGCAGACCCTGGCGCGCAACGATTACGAGCGGCAGGAAACCCTGCTGAGCCAGGGCTGGACCACCCGCGCCCGCTACGACGCCGCGGCGCAGGCGCTGAAGGCCGCCGAGGCGCAGGTCGATTCGGCCCAGGCGCAGTTCGACACCGCGCAGGACCGGTTGGGCTACACGGAACTGGTGGCCGACGGCCCCGGCACGGTCACCGCCCGCGGCGCCGAGCCCGGCGAGGTGGTGGCCGCCGGGCGCATGATCGTGCATCTGGCCCGCCGGGACGGGCGCGACGCCGTTTTCGACGTGCCGGCGTCGTTGATCCGGAACCCGCCCGTCAACCCGGTCGTCACGGTGGCCCTGGTGTCCGACCCCGCCTTGCGGGCCGTCGGCCGCGTGCGCGAGGTCGCGCCGCAGGCCGATCCGGTGACCCGCACCTTCACGGTCCGGGTCGGCCTTCAGGACCCGCCCGAGGCGATGCGGCTCGGCTCGACGGTCAATGGGTCGGTCCAGCTCGGCGGTGTGGGCGGGGTCGAGATTCCCGCCACGGCCCTGACGCAGGCGAACCGGCAGCCGGCGGTCTGGATCGTCGATCCGGCGACCGGCGTCGTCGCGTTGCGCAACATCGACCTCGAACGCTACGACCTCGCGCGGGTCATCGTCGCGCGCGGCCTCGAAGCCGACGAGATCGTGGTCACCGCGGGCGTGCAGGCGCTTCGTCCGGGGCAGAAGGTCCGCATCCTCGGGGCTGGACCATGAGCGGCTTCAATCTCTCCGCGTGGGCGATCCGGAACCGCTCCCTGGTTCTCTTCCTGATGATCGGGGTCGTGGTGGCCGGAACCGTCGCCTTCCTGAAGCTCGGCCGCGCGGAGGACCCGGCCTTCACCATCCGCACCATGGTGGTGCAGGCGCAGTGGCCGGGCGCTACCCTGGACGAGACGCTCCAGCAGGTGACCGAGCGGCTCGAACGGACGCTCCAGGAGGTGCCGAACCTCGAAACGCTGCGCAGCTACACCATCCCCGGCACGACCGTGATCTTCGTCGAACTCCTGGGAAGCACCAGCGGCCGGGCGGTGGACGACACCTGGTACGAGGTGCGCAAGACGGTCGGCGATATGCGCCATACCCTTCCGCCGGGCGTCCTCGGCCCCGGCTTCAACGACGACTTCGGCGACACCTTCGGCATCATCTACGGCTTCACCGCCGATGGATTCACGCACCGCGAACTGCGCGATGCCGTGGAGGACATCCGTTCGCGCCTGCTGCTCATCCCGGACGTCTCGAAGATCGAACTGCTGGGCGAACAGGACGAGCGCGTCTACGTGGACTTTTCGCTGGAGACGCTGGCGGGGCTGGGGGTGGAGCCCGGCGTGCTGATCGCCGCGCTTCAGGCCCAGAACGCGGTGCGCCCGGCCGGCGTGCTGCGCACCGGCAAGGAGGCGCTGTCCCTGGAGGTCTCGGGCGCCTTCGCCTCGGAGCAGGACATCCTCGACGTCAATTTCGTGGCCGGGGGGCGGATGCTGCGCCTGCGCGATCTGGCCGAGGTGCGCCGCGGCCTCGCTGATCCTCCGCAACCGCTGTTCCGGGTGAACGGGGAGCCGGCCATCGGGCTTGCCATCGCGATGCGTCCGGGCGGCGACATCCTCGCCCTCGGCCGGAACATCTCGGCGGAGATGGCGCGCATCGCCGCCAATCTGCCGATGGGGATCGAGGCGCATCTGGTGGCCGATCAGGCGCGCACGGTGGACGAGGCGATCTCCGATTTCATCACGTCCTTGTGGCAGGCCGTCGTGATCGTGCTGGTGGTCAGCTTCATCGCGCTCGGCCTTCGCGCGGGCACCGTCGTCGCGATCACGATTCCGCTGACGCTGGCCATCGTCTTCGCCGTGATGGATCTGGCCGGCATCGACCTCCAGCGCATTTCCCTGGGCGCGCTGATCATCGCGCTCGCTCTGCTGGTGGATGACGCGATGACCACCGTCGACGCGATGACCCGGCGGCTGGCCGCCGGGGACCGGATGGAGGTCGCCGCCGTATACGCCTACAAGGCGCTGGCCATGGCGATGCTGTCCGGCACGCTGGTGACCATCGCCGGCTTCGTGCCCATCGGCTTCGCGCAGAGTTCCGCCGGCGAATACACCTTCTCCATCTTCGCCGTCGTGGGCATCGCGCTGATCGCGTCGTGGTTCGTCGCGACCGTCTTCGCGCCCGTCCTGGGCATGGCGCTGCTGCGGCCGCCCAAGCCGGGGCAGGCCGGGGAGCCCGGCGCCGTGCTGCGGCTGTACCGCCGCGTTCTGGAGGCGGCGATCCGGGTCCGCGTGCTGACGATCGCGGGAACGCTCGGCCTGTTCGTCGTCGCGATCATGGGGCTGGGCCTCGTTCCGCGGCAGTTCTTTCCGCCCTCGGACCGGGTGGAGCTCATGGTCGATCTGCGCCTGCCGCAGAACGCGTCGATCCACGCCACGCGCGAGGCGGTCGAGCGGTTCGACGCGCTGCTGGCCAAGGAGACGGGGGTTGCGCGCTGGAGCAGCTACGCCGGGCGCGGCGCGATCCGCTTCTACCTGCCGCTGAACGTGCAGCTCGCCAACCCCTTCATCGGTCAGGCGGTGGTCGTGACCACGGACATCGCGGCGCGCGAACGGCTGCAATCCCGCCTGGAAACCCTGCTGGCCGAAGAGTTCCCCAACGCCGTCGGGCGCGTGTACCCGCTGGAACTCGGGCCGCCCGTGGGATGGCCGCTCCAGTACCGCGTGGTCGGGCCGGACCCGAGCGAGGTGCGCGAGATCGCGCTGAAGCTGGCGCAGGTCGTCGCGACGTATCCCAAGACGCGGCGGATCAACTTCGACTGGATGGAAACCGCCCGCAAATTGCGGGTGCGGATCGACCAGGACGAGGCGAGGCGCCTGGGCTTGAGTTCCGCTGCCGTCGCCACCATGCTGAACACCGCCGTCTCCGGAAGCCCCGTCACGCCCATCCGCGACGGGATCTATCTGATCGACGTCCTGGCCCGGGATGCCCGCGGGCAGACCCTGTCGGTGGAAACGCTGCGCAGCCTGCCGGTGTCCCTGCCGAACGGGCGGAGCGTTCCGCTGAGCCAATTGGCGTCCTTCGGCTACGCCCAGGATCTTCCGCTCGTCTGGCGGCGCGGGCGCCTGCCGACCCTGACGCTTCAGGCGGACGTGGCGCCCGGCGTCCTGCCGGAGTCCGCCATCGAAGCCCTGGCGCCCCAGATCGCGGAGCTGTCCGCCGCCCTGCCGCCGGATTACCGCATCGAGGTCGGCGGAATCGCGGAGGAAAGCGCCAAAAGCCGCGCGTCGGTCTTCGCCGTCGTCCCGTTGATGCTGCTCCTCGTGCTGACCGTGCTGATGGTCCAGCTCCGCAGCTTCCAGCGTCTGGCGATCGTGCTGAGCGTGGTGCCGCTCGGCCTGATCGGCGTCGTTCTGGCGCTGCTGGCGTCCGGCCAGCCGCTCGGCTTCGTCGCCATCCTGGGAGTTCTCGCGCTCGTCGGCATGATCGCGAAGAACGCGGTGATCCTGATCGAGCAGATCGAGGCGGAACGGGCTGCCGGAAGCAGCGTCATCGACGCCGTGATGGAGGCGAGCGCGTCCCGGTTCCGCCCGATCATGCTGACCGCCACCTCCACCGTGCTCGGCCTCATTCCCATCGCCTTCACGGTGTTCTGGGGAGCGATGGCCTTCGCGATCATGGGCGGACTCCTCGTCGCGTCGCTGCTGACGCTCGTCTTCCTGCCGACGCTCTACGTGGCGTGGTTCGGCGGACGTGAGACGGTGCGGGAAGCAGCACCGCTTCCGCCATCGGCGGCGTGATCGCCTTGGAACCAACGGTCATGAACGCGGAGATGACGATGCGGGCGGAAAAGCAGAGCGATGCCATCGACATCCGGCTTCGTCACCTTTCGCAACTGTTCGGCAGCTTCGAACCGTCGCCGTTCCGCGATGGCACTCTGACGAGGGGAGCCGAGGAGTATTTTCTGAGACGGGTGAAGGAGCAGCCGGCAGACCAGCCGGTCCGCATCGTCATCCGCCTGCCGGAGAAGGAAATGACGCGGTGTCCGCCGTTCGACATCGCTGCCGCACTGACCGGTCATTTCGCCGCCTGTGCGGCAATCGAGGCGAAAAAGATTCGCGAGGCGATCCGGACGTGGCGGCAAGCGGCGTTGATCGGTTTCGCGGTGCTGTCCGTCTGCCTTTTCCTTGCCTGGCACATTTCCAACAATCTTCCGGCCCGCCCCATGACCCGGATTTTGCAGGAGAGCTTCGTCATTCTGGGCTGGGTCTCGGTCTGGAAACCCATCGAGACATTCCTTTACGAGCTGCTGCCGTCGGCCAAACGCCGCCGCGAACATCTGTTGCTCCGCCTTTCCTCCGCCGAAATCGTCGTTCATGGCGAAGTGTAGCGTTCGTCGCTTCACACGACGCCTCGGTCGGCTCCACGCCCATCGCCAGGGCGAAATCCCCGCCGCCCGGCACCAACGCCGCCGCCACCTGTTCCAGCGAGGCGATCAGCAATCCCGATAAAGGTGAAGCCGCGACCGGATCAAGGCGCGGATCAAGGCGTGGATCAGGGCGCCGGCCAAACCCCTCTCAACCGTCCGCGCGGCGGTTCCGTTCCATTCGCCCTCCTCATAACCCTTATCGCGGACCGGAGGGTAATCGCCGGTGCGGCACGGTCTAGCTTTTCCCCATCCGCACGAGCGGACGGGCGGGCTCCAGCCAGGAAGGGAAGAGGAATTCACCGATGCGACATTCCGGCGACCTCCGCATGACGCGGCGTGGTCTCCTGCTTGGAACCGCCGCCACCGCCGCGCTGACGGCGGCGCCGTTCCGGGCGCCGGCGCGGGCGGCCACCGTTGGAGAAACCGTCATGCCACCCACCGCGACACGGCCCGGTTCCCCGGTCATGACCAAGGTCGCCCTCACCGTGAACGGGCAACGCCACGACCTTGAACTCGACACGCGGACGACTCTGCTCGACGCGCTGCGCGAGCATCTGCACCTCACCGGCACCAAGAAGGGCTGCGATCACGGGCAATGCGGCGCCTGCACGGTGATCGTGGACGGGCAGCGGATCAACGCCTGCCTGACGCTCGCGGTGATGCACGAGGGCGGCAACGTCACCACCATCGAAGGGCTGGGGCTGCCCGGCAAGCTGCACCCCATGCAGGCCGCCTTCGTGGAGCATGACGGCTACCAGTGCGGCTATTGCACGCCCGGCCAGATCTGTTCGGCGGTGGCGATGCTGGACGAGATCAAGGCCGGCATCCCCAGCCACGTCACCGCCGACCTGACCGCCCAGCCCCAGACGACCGTGGACGAGTACCGGGAGCGGATGAGCGGCAACATCTGCCGCTGCGGGGCCTATTCCAACATCGTCGATGCGATCTCGGACGTCGCAGGGAGGGAGGCATGAAGCCCTTCACCTACGAGCGGGCGGACTCTCCCGCCGCCGCGGCCGCCGCGGCTGAACGCCGGCCGGGCGCCAAGTTCATCGCGGGCGGCACCAACCTGCTCGATTTGATGAAGCTGGAGATCGAGACGCCGGCCCACCTGATCGACGTCAACGGCCTGAAGCTCGACAGCGTGGAGCCGACGCCGGACGGCGGCCTGCGCATCGGCGCGCTGGTCCGCAACACGGCGCTGGCCGCCGATCCGCGGGTGCGGCGCGACTACGGCGTGCTGTCGCGGGCGCTGCTCGCCGGGGCTTCGGGCCAGTTGCGCAACAAGGCGACGACGGCGGGCAACCTGCTCCAGCGCACGCGCTGTCCGTACTTCTACGACACCGCCCAGCCCTGCAACAAACGCCAGCCCGGCAGCGGCTGCGCCGCCATCGGCGGTTACAGCCGGCAACTCGCCGTGGTGGGGGGAAGCGACGCCTGCATCGCCACCCACCCCAGCGACATGGCCGTCGCCATGCACGCGCTGGACGCCGTGGTGGAGACGGTGCGGGCCGACGGCGCCACGCGCCGCATCCCCATCGCGGAGTTCCACCGGCTGCCCGGCGACACGCCGCACATCGAAACGGCGCTGATGCCCGGCGAGCTTATCACCGCGGTGACATTGCCCAAGCCGGTCGGCGGCGCGCAGGTCTACCGCAAGGTGCGCGACCGCGCGTCCTATGCCTTCGCGCTGGTTTCGGTCGCCGCGGTGGTGCAGCGCGACGGCAGCGGGCGGGTGGCGCTGGGCGGCGTGGCCCACAAGCCGTGGCGTGTCGAAGCCGCGGAGGCCGACATGCCGCGCGGCGCCAAGGCGGTGGCCGCCGGGCTGCTGGCCGACGCGAAGCCGACGCACGACAACGCCTTCAAGCTGACCCTGGCCGAGCGGACGCTCGCCGCGGTGCTGGCCGAAGCGAAGGGCCAAGGAAAGTGAAGGCCCAAGGAAAATGAAGGCCCAAGGAAAATGAAGGGGTGAGACATGAAGTTCGACACTCCCGCGACCACCAACCCGATCGACCAGTTGACGGTGGTGGGCAAGCCGACCGACCGCATCGACGGGCCGCTGAAGACGACGGGAACGGCCACCTACGCCTACGAATGGCACGATGTGGCGCCGAACGCCGCCTATGGCTGGGTGATCGGCTCGGGCATCGCCAAGGGGCGCATCGCCGCGATGAATCTGGAGGAGGCGAAGGCGGTCCCCGGCGTGATCGCCATCGTCACGGCGGACAGCGCCGGACCGCTCGGCAAGGGCAAACGCAACGCCGCCACCCTGCTCGGCGGGCCGGAGATCGAGCATTACCAGCAGGCCGTGGCGCTGGTGGTGGCGGAGACCTTCGAGCAGGCCCGCGCCGCGGCCCAGCGTGTCCGCATCGACTACGCGCCCGTGGACGGCGCCTACGATCTGGCCGCGGCCAAGGGTTCCGCGGAGAAGACCAAGGACGGCGATTCGGTGGTGGGCGATTTCGCGGGCGCCTTCGCGGCGGCTCCGGTGACGCTCGACCGGACCTACACCACGCCCGACGAGAGCCACGCGATGATGGAACCGCACGCCACCCTTGCCGCGTGGGAGGGCGACCGGCTGACCGTCTGGACCTCCAACCAGATGATCGCCTGGACGGTGACCGACCTGTCCGAAACGCTGAAGATGCCGAAGGAGAAGGTGCGCGTCATCTCCCCCTTCATCGGCGGCGGCTTCGGCGGGAAGCTGTTTCTGCGCGCCGACGCGCTGCTGGCGGCGCTCGGCGCGCGGGCCGCCGGGCGCCCGGTCAAGGTCGGGCTGTCGCGGCCCCTGATGATGAACAACACCACGCACCGGCCCGCGACCATCCAGCACATCCGCATCGGCGCCACGCGGGACGGCACGATCACCGCCATCGCCCATGAAAGCTGGTCCGGCAACCTGCCCGGCGGTTCCGCGGAGACGGCGAGCGACCAGACGCGCCTGCTCTACGCCGGGGCGAACCGCCTGGTCGGAAACCGCATCGCCAAACTCGACCTGCCCGAAGGAAACGCCATGCGCGCGCCGGGAGAGGCGTCCGGCATGATGGCGCTGGAAGTCGCGATGGACGAGATGGCGGAGACGCTGGGCATGGACCCGGTGGAGTTCCGCATCCGGAACGACACGCAGACCGATCCCGCCGACCCGAACCGGCCCTTTTCGCAGCGCCGGCTCGTGGAATGCCTGCGGATCGGGGCGGAACGTTTCGGCTGGGCCAAGCGCAATCCGCAGCCCGGTCGGGTGCGTGAGGGGCGCTGGCTGGTCGGGCTGGGCATGGCGGCGGCGTTCCGCAACAACCTGCTGACCAAATCGGCGGCGCGGGTGCGGCTGGACCCGAAGGGAATGGTGATGGTCGAAACCGACATGACCGACATCGGGACCGGCAGCTACACCATCATCGCCCAGACGGCGGCGGAGATGATGGGGGTGGGGCTGGACAAGGTCGTGGTGCGGCTGGGCGATTCCAGCTTCCCGGTGTCCGCCGGGTCGGGCGGGCAGTGGGGCGCCAACAACTCCACCGCCGGGGTCTACGCCGCCTGCGTGAAGCTGCGCGAGGCGGTGGCGCAGCGGCTGGGCGTCAATTCCGCCGACGCGCGCTTCGCGGAGGGGCAGGTCATCGCCGGCAACCGCCGCGTTCCCCTGGCCGAAGCCGCGGGCGCCGACGGCCTGTCCGCCGAGGACGCCATCGAATACGGCGACCTCGACAAGACATACCAGCAATCGACCTTCGGCGCGCATTACGTGGAGGCCGCGGTGGACTCGGCGACCGGCGAGATCCGCGTGCGGCGGATGCTGGCGGTCTGCGCCGCGGGCCGCATCCTGAACCCGAAATCGGCGCGCAGCCAGGTGATCGGCGCCATGACCATGGGCGTCGGGGCCGCGCTGATGGAGGAACTGGCGCTGGACAAGCGGACGGGCTTCTTCGTCAACCACGACCTTGCCGGCTACGAGGTGCCGGTGCACGCCGACATCCCGCACCAGGAGGTGATCTTTCTGGACGAGACCGACCCGATCTCGTCTCCGATGAAGGCCAAGGGGGTTGGCGAGCTGGGGCTGTGCGGGGTGGGGGCGGCGGTGGCCAACGCGGTCTACAACGCGACGGGCGCGCGGGTGCGGGAGTATCCCATCACGCTCGACAAGTTTCTGGATCGGTTGCCGGAAGTGGGGTGAGGGCAGCGCCCCAAAAATGTCACGCCCCTTTCGGTTGTCGGATGGATGAAGACTCCAGCCCCGGATGTTCATCCGGGTGAGACGTATCTTGGAGCCATCATGACGCACATCCGCTTCGCCCCCAAATCCCTCGCTGCCGCGCTGCTGGCCGGTGTGGTGGCCTTGGGCGCAGGGGTGTCCCCGGTCCTCGCCGATCCGCCGGACTGGGCGCCGGCCCACGGCTGGCGCGCCAAGCAGGAGCGGCAACATAACCGCCACCACCATCATGGCTACATTGACGGCGGGTACGGCGACGGGCGCGTGGTGATCGTCCGCCGCCCCCCGCCGGTGGTGGTGCATCAGCCGCCGCCGGTCGTGCATTACGCCCCGGCGCCCGTCTATGTCGAGGAACCGCCGCCCGTGATCGTGCAGCAGCGCCCGCGCGTGGTCCGCGCCGCACCGCAGGTCGTGGAATGCGGGCCGCTCGACGGCGATTTGATCGGGGTGCTGGGCGGGGCCGCGGTCGGCGGGCTGGTCGGCTCGCAGTTCGGGCGCGGCGACGGCCAACTGGCGGCGACCGCCGCCGGCACGCGGGGCGGCGCCATGCTGGGCGGCGCGATGACCCGCGGCGGCGGTTGCTGATCGGGCTCGCGGCGATCAGCCCACGCCCCAGCCGCCGGTGTCCGGGAAGGGGACCGGCGGCGCCGGGGCCGTGGTGACCGTGGACGGAGCGGCCAAGCCCTTGGGCAGCGGCGGCGCGTCCGCCGGGGTGGGCAGCAGCCGGGCGGCCTTCGCCCACCAGCGCGGTTGCGCCCCCTGGATGGACCGGGCCGCCGTTGCCGCCTGCTCCGCATCGGCGTAGAGGCCGAAACAGGTCGCCCCGCTGCCCGACAGCCGCGCCAGCAGACAGCCCTCCGTGCCCTCCAGCGCCGTCAGCACCTCCGCGATCACCGGGGCGACGGTCAGGGCCGGTTCGGTCAGGTCGTTGCGCCGCTCCTTCAGCAGCGCGGCCAGAGCCGCGGCGTCGGCGGGCGCCTCGGCAAAGCGGGCGGGGGCTGAAAAAGCGCCCTTCCGCGCCTTGAACACGGCGGGGGTCGGCACCGGTACGCCGGGGTTGACCAGAACGGCAAAGGTTTCCGGCAGGGCGGGCGCCTCCTCCAGCACCTCCCCCACGCCGCCGAGATAGCAGCTTCGCCCGGCGACGCAGACCGGCACGTCGGCCCCCAGCGAGGCCGCGACCTCATAGAGCCGCCGGTCCGTCACCGGCACGCCCCACAGCCGGGCGAGGCCGCGCAGCGTCGCCGCCGCGTCCGCCGAGCCGCCGCCGATGCCGGACGCGACGGGCAGAACTTTCTCCAGCGCGATCATCGCGTCGGCCTCGCGCCCCAGCCGGGCGGCCAGCGCGTAGGCGGCGCGGATGACGAGGTTGTGGGCCGGATTCTCCCCCATCAGAGCCGTGCCGAAGGGGCCGGAGATGACCAGCCGCGGCCCGACCGGCGGCAGGTCCACCCCGCGCAGCGCGATCCGCGCGACGCCCGGCTGCACCGTCACCCGGTCCGCCACGTCGGCGAAGGCGACGAGGCTGTCCAGCGCGTGATAACCGTCGTCCCGGCGGCCCACCACATGCAGATACAGGTTCAGCTTGGCCGGCGCGGCCTCGGCGATGGCGCTCATGGTCGGGTCCCCGGAAACGAAAAGCCCTTCTTCCCGAAAGGGGAAGAAGGGCTTTATGCGGCATGGGTGCGGCAAGCGCCAGACCGTAAGTGGCCGGTTACTGAACCTTCGGCCCTGTGGCTTCGGCGGCCTTGGGGTCCACCAGCCCCTTTTCCAGCTTGGCCCGGATGTCGTCCTTCTGCGGCTCCTCCTCGGCGGTGCGGAGCGCGCGGGTCCACTGGAAGCGGGCCTCGTTGCGGCGCCCGACGCGCCAGTAGGCGTCGCCGAGATGGTCGTTGATGGTGGCGTCGGTCGGCTTCAGCTCCACCGCGCGCTCCAGCTTCTCCACCGCGCCTTCGAAGTCGCCGGTGCGGTAGAGCGCCCAGCCCAGGCTGTCCACGATGTAGCCGTCCTTGGGGCGCAGGGCGACGGCCTTCTCGATCATCCTCTTGGCCTCCTCCAGGTTCAGCCCGCGGTCGACGTAGCTGTAGCCCAGATAGTTCAGCAGGAAGGCCTCGTTCGGCTTCAGCGCCAGCGCCGCCCGCAGGTCGCGCTCGGCGTCGGGCCAGCGGTCCACCTTGTCGTAGGACATCGCACGGGCGTAGAGCACCGCCCAATGCCGCTCCTCCGGCGTGCCGATGCGCTCCAGCGCCTTGCCGTAGGTGTCCGCGGCTTCGCCGTAGCGCTTGGCGGCGCGGTACAGGTCGCCCAGCCGGATCAGCGCGTCGGTCCGTTCGGGCCGTTCGGCGGACAGGGCGGAGAAGGTGGCGATGGCCTCGTCCGCGCGCTCCAGCCGGGCGAGGCTCTCGGCGGCGCGCAGCCGGGCGGTCCAGCCCAGAACCGGGTCCTTCTCCAGCGCCCGGAACTCCACCAGCGCGTCGGCGTGGTGGTCGCGGTTCTCCATGATGTCGCCGATCATCAGCCGCGCCAGGGACAGGTCGGGGCGCAGGTGAAGGGCGATGCGCCCGAACAGCAGGGCGGTCTCCTCCGCCCCCTCATGGTGAATGGCGCTGCCCAGGTCGAACAGCGCTTCCGCCAGTCCCTGCTTTGCGTCGGACACCACGGGGGCGGCGGTCTTGCCCTCGGCCAGACCCTTCAGCGCCGGTTCGATCAACTGGCTGTCGGGGTTGTTGGCGCGGAAGGATTCGTACAGCTTGCGGGCCTCGTCCTTGCGCCCGTTGCGCTCGTGGAAGCTGCCGACGATCTGGATGACGCGCAGCGGCGCCTCCTTGTCGATCACGCGGGCGAAACGCTCCCCGGCGGCGTCCTTGCGCCCGCCCAGTTCCAGGACCAGACCGGCATGCAGATCGTGCAGGGCGGCGAAGCCGCTGGCCGTGGACAGCGGCTCCAGCGCCTTCAGCGCCGCATCGGTCTTGCCCTCCGCGGCGGCCAGCCAGGCGTCGATCAGCGGGCCGATGTACTTCGCCATGCCCTCCCTGGGCATGCGCGCGGCCATGGCCTTGGCCTCCTTCAGCTTGCCACGGGCCAGATTGTCGGAGGCCAGCAGGGCGATGGCCATCTGCGGGTCGCTGTCCTGCTCCAGCAGCCGCTTGGCGAGGTCGATGGCGGCGTCGAACTGCCCTTCGCCGAGCTTCAGCAGATAGGTCCGGCGCAGCAGCGTCAGGTCGCCGGGGTCGGCGGACAGGGCGTGCGCCATGAACAGGGCGGCGGCCCCCCAATCGTCCTGGTGCTGGGCGAAGCGCCCGGCCAGATAGCTGCCGGTCGCCGAGGTCAGCGACGGACGCTCCGCCACCGCCGGGGCCGCAGCGCTGGCACCGCCAACCGGCAAAAGGCCCGCCGTGGAAAGGAGCAGCGCACCGAGCGCCGTCCGACCGAATCGGAATGTCATCATGCCGCGTCCACCTGCACGCCAACGAGGGGTCTGAATCAGGGAAGCCTATATCCTAATTTCTTAGTCTACCATTAACCACATGCACGGGTTAACCACGTTGCGGCCCGAGCCGACGCATGTCCTACCGCCAGTTCCACCGCCACTCGGCGGCGACCCGCTCGATGACGTCGGGGCGGAGGACGTCGGCGGCGTGGGTGTCCATATGGGCAGCCAGCGAGTCCGGCATGTCCGGCGACAGGGCCGCGCCCTCCACCCGCCAGCGGGCCATCCAGGACAAGGTGCGCAACCATGTCAGCCGGCGCAAGGGCCGCCGCCACGGACGCACCGCTTCGGCCAGCGCGGGCGGCACCGCCGCCTCCCAGGCCGCGTGGAAATCCGCGACCTCTCCCGGCGTCAGGACCGCCGCGACCTCGCGCTCCCATTTGGTGGAGGTGTAGAGGCTGGCGTGGGCGAGGTCGATGGCCGGGTGGCCGTACTGGGCCTTCTCCAGATCGGTGAACCACGCCTTGCCGGCGGCGTCGATCAGGAAGTTTCCGGGATGCACGTCGCTGCCGACCAGCGTGACCGGAATCGGCGCCTCGCACCGGAAGGCGCGGGCGGCGTCCAGCTCCGCCCGGAGCAGGGCCGAGGCGTCCGGCGTGAGCCCGGCCCGCTCGAACCACACCGCCTGCCGCTCCACCTGGGCCAGGGTCGCCGTCACGGGATCGGCGGGGGCGGGCAGGGGCGCGCGCTCCTCCGGCGGCGGAAGGGGCAGGGCGTGCAGGGCGGCGAGCGCCCGCGCGATGGCCGGCATGTCGTCGGGCAGGCGTGGCGGACGCCCGGCGATCTCCGTCACCACCAGCGCGCCCATGGGCAGGTCCGGCCCCGGCGGCAGGACGGCGGCCAGTTCCGGCGTGTGGCCGCCGGGGGCGGCGCGGCGGAAGGCGGCGGCCTGCTGTTCCAGATTGGCGAAGGGGTCCAGCCCCAACTGACTCCAGCGCGGGACGCGGGCGACCAGACCCCGCCCCACCAGCCGCACATGGTCGTGCGCCACGCCCCGGCGCGGCATCGGCTCCAGCGCATCGGGGGACAGGCCGGCGAAGGCCGGCAGCCTCGTCAGGGCCGTATGCAGACGGGCTGTATCGTTCACACCTGATGCTCGCGCAGGCGCGGCATCAGTTCGACGAGGTTGCAGGGGCGGTGCCGGTTGTCGAGCTGGAAGACCAGGATGTCGTCCCAGGCGTCGCGGCAGGCGCTGGGCGAACCCGGCAGGGCGAAGATGTAGGTGCCGTTGGCGACCCCGCCGGTCGCCCGGCTCTGGATCGTCGAGGTGCCGACCTTGGCGTAGCTGAGCTGGCGGAACAGCTCCCCGAAGCCGGGGATCGGCTTGTCGAACAGGGCCTCCACCGCCTCCGGCGTCACGTCGCGGCCCGTCACGCCGGTGCCGCCGGTGGTCAGCACCACGTCGATCCCCGGATCGGCGATCCAGGCCTGGACCTGGGCGCGGATGGCGGCGACGTCGTCCTTCACGATGGCGCGGGCGCCCAGCCGGTGGCCGGCGCCGGTCAGCCGCTCCACCAGCGCGTCGCCCGACCGGTCGTCGCCCGGCGTGCGCGTGTCGGAGACCGTCATGACGGCGATGTTGACGGGCAGGAACGGACGGGATTCGTCAATCTTCGGCATGCGGAGCTTCGGCGTGTTGGGCGACCTGGGTGGACCGGGCCGCCGGGAAGACGTCAACCGGCATATAGACCGGCCAGCGGCCCTCCGCAACGGCGTCCAGCGATTCCGTCTCCTGCCCCAGACGCAGGCGGTAGATCCAGAAGTTGGCGACCACCTTCTCCACATAGTTCCGCGTTTCGGCGTAGGGCAGGCTCTCGATGAACAGGAGCGGGTCGTTGTAGACGTCCGACAGATCCTTGCGCCAGCGCGCCAGCGTGCCGGGGCCGGCGTTGTAGGCGGCGGCCAGCAGGAACAGGTTGTTGCCGATGTCCTGGCCGTTCAGAAGCTCCGCCAGATAGCGCTGCCCAAGCTCCATGTTGGTGGAGGGGTCGAACAGGCCGGTGCGGGCGGTGTCGGCCTCGCCGATGTCGGCGTTGCGCTCCTGCACATGCTGGGCGGTGGCGGGCATGATCTGCATCAGGCCGGTGGCTCCGGCGGAGCTGACCAGCTTCGGGTCGAAGCGCGATTCCTGCCGCATCACCGCGAAGACCAGCGCGCGGTCCACGGCGAAGCCGTCACGCGGCTTCCAATGCGGCACGGGGTAGAGCGCCGCGGTGTAGGGCGCGCCGTCCGGTCCGGCCACGGCGTTGCCGACCTGGAGCGCCAGAGCCGGCAGCCCGGCGCGGTCGGCCAGCGCCACCAGCGCCTGCTCGGCCAGCGAATCGCCGCGCGGGTGGATGCGGCGCAACTCCATCTCCGCCGTTTCGCGCTGGCCGGCCTGGATCAGGGCGATGGCGCGGCTGCCGCCGGGCAGGGCGGACAGCGCCTTCAGATGGCGCCCGGTCAGTTCCGGCGTGAGCCAGTTCAGGTCGCCCGAGCCGCCCAGCTTGCGGTGGGCCAGCAGCCCATAGAAGGTGTGCGGGTAGCGCGCCGCCGCGGCCAGATGGGCGCGCGCCTCCTCGTTGCGGCCCTTGCGGGCGTGGGCGCGTGCCGCCCAGAAGCCGGCGGCGGAGGCCATCCAGGGCGACTGGGGACCGGCCTCGGCCATGGCGGTGAAATGGCGGGCGGCACGGTCGTACTGCTTCAGCCTCCATGCGGCGAGGCCGGCGATCCAATGCGCCTCCGTCACCGCCGGGCCGGAGCGGGCGGCGCTGGCCGAGGCGAGCGACAGCGCCTGCGACACCTCGCCGGAATAATAGAGCGAGGCGGCGATCCGCGCCCGCGCCCGGTCATACTGCACCGAATCGAGGTTGCGCCCGACCTCGTCCTGGCCGAGCAGGGCCAGCGCGGCCCCCGGTTTTCCGGTACGCAGCAGGTCGGTCACGCGGGCGACGTCGGCGTGGTCGGCGCGGCTGGGGTTGGTGGTGCGGCTGCGCGGGGCGACGGTGATCTTGCCCTTGTCCTCGCCCTTGTCCTCGCCTTTGTCCTCGCCTTTCCCCGCGGCGGCGGTTTCGGCGCTCTTCTCCGGATCGCCCTGTTCCTCGTCCGAGACGGCCACCGGAAGCGGCTCTGGGCGCAGGCCGCCCAACCGCTCCAGCGATCCGGTCAGCCGCTCCCCATCGCCGCCGCGCGGCGGCTTCAGGGCGCGTTGGCCGGCGGGAGCGCGGCGCTGGGCCAGCGCGTGGATGCGCTCCGCGCCCGGCAGGTCGCCGTAGCGCTGAAGCCACGCCGCCAGTTCGTCATAGCCGGCCTTGCGGTCGGGGTGAAGGTAGCGCTGCCGCAGCACATGGCCCATCAGTCGGCGGTCGTTCAGCAGGCGGATTTCCCAGTCGGCGCCCTCCCACTCCCCCCGTTCCTGAAGGGCGAAGATGCGCCGGTAATGGCGGGCGTCCTCTTCCGTCAACTGGACGGCGCGGGCGTCGGCATCCGTCGCCAGAAGCAGGGTCTGCTCGGCATGCTCGAAGCCCGGAGGGACGACGGGCCGTCCATCCGGTGCATGGATCACAAGTCCTGCCTGGGCCGGACGGTAACCGCCCGTCGGGTCGGGTGCCGCGCACAGCGCCAGCACCACCCCCACCATTCCCAAGCTCTTCCGCCGCAGCGAGACGGTGTTTGCTGCGCTGCACAATATCCGGAACATGGTATTCGAATAACCGCTGTTTGCGAGAAGCGCAAGAAAATGATTCCCCGGCGGCGGTGGATGCAGTCTGTTCGTAAGTGTTTTCAGAAGCTTAGTGGGGTTGGAAAAATGGCTCTAGCCCAGTGGGAAGACCCTTTTGGCGCAAGGTCATGAATCTTTCTCTGCTGGTCGGCGCAATGGCATAGCGGTGACTTTGTAAACCAGGCCATTCTTTCGAAGTACTTGGGGAATGTTTGGAAAGTCTATGAATCTCGAATGTTCGAATGGGCGCGCAAGAAATGACGCAATAAGCGGGACATTTTAGATAATGGGTGCATTAACCATCCTGCGTCAGGGGCCACCATCCCATTCCTCTCCCAGGCGCGGCCTTGGGGCGGAAAAGCCTCTTCCCGGTATTGCATCCCTTATCTTTTCGTCACCCCCGTGAAGGCGGGGGGCCAGAAAACTCCGCAGATCAGTGCTTGAGCAGACTGGATTCCCGCCTCTCGCTCCGGCAAGGCCGGCGCTGACGGCGTCAGGCGGATCGACGATCCGCCGAAAGCCTTCGCGGGAATGACGAATGAGGAGAGGGAGGCGCCGTGGAATGAATGTCGGTTGGCCGAAGTGAGCCGCCCCTACCGGAATTCAGCCCGGAAAGCGCTGGCGCAGGGTCAGCAGGTCGCGCCACGCCTCGCGCTTGGCGATGGGGTTGCGCAGCAGATAGGCCGGGTGCAGCATCGGGATGACCGGCACCGGGCCGGGCAGGCCGGGAGAGGCATAGTCGAACCACCGCCCGCGCAGGCGGGTGATGCCCTCCGCCCGGTTGAGCAGCGTCTTGGCGGAGGTTCCGCCCAGCGGCACCAGCACCTTCGGCCCGATCAGCTCGACATGCCGTTCCAGGAAGGGCAGGCAGGCGGCGATCTCCGCCTGGGTCGGCGACCGGTTGCCGGGGGGGCGCCAGGGCAGGATATTGCTGATGTAGACCGAGCCGCGGTCCAGCCCCACCTGCGCCAGCATGCGGTCCAGCAATTTGCCGCTGACGCCGACGAAGGGCTTGCCCTGCCGGTCCTCGTCCTCGCCCGGCGCCTCGCCGATCAGCATGATCGCGGCGGCGGGGTTGCCGTCCGCGAAGACCGTGTTCATGGCGGTGGCCTTCAGCGGGCAGCCGTCGAAGGCCCGCAGGGCCGACTCCAGTTCCTCCAGGCTGCGGGTCTCGGCGGCGCGGGCACGCGCGCTCGCCCCGGCCTCGCTGGCGCCGAGCGGCAGGTCCGCCGCCGAACCGCCCGCGGCGGCGCCGTACATCGACGCGCCGGACGGTGCCC
>JAEYPE010000080.1 GCA_023411035.1 Pseudomonadota bacterium | reverse complement strand
CCAAGATCCCGACGCTGAAGCCCGCCTTCGCCAAGGACGGCACGGTCACGGCGGCCAACGCCTCCTCCATTTCGGACGGCGCGGCGGCGCTGGTGCTGACCACCCGGTCGAACGCGGAGAAGCTGGGCCTGCCGATCCTCGCGGAGATCAAGGGCCACGCCAACCACGCCCAGGCTCCGGCCTGGTTCACCACCGCGCCGGTCGGTGCCATCAACAAGGTGCTGGAGCGCGCGGGCTGGTCGGTCAAGGACGTGGACCTGTTCGAGCTGAACGAGGCCTTCGCCGTCGTCGCCATGGCGGCGATGCGCGAACTCGACATCCCGCACGACAAGATCAACGTGCATGGCGGCGCCTGCGCGCTCGGCCATCCGATCGGGGCATCGGGTGCCCGCATCCTGGTGACGCTGCTGGCGGCGCTGGAGAAGAACGGGCTGAAGCGTGGTGTGGCGAGCCTGTGCATCGGCGGCGGCGAGGCCACGGCGGTGGCGGTGGAACTGGTGTAAGAGCAGGGGAATCATAATCCCCTCTCCCCACAGGGGAGAAGGGGAAGGGGAGGAAACGACACATGCGGCTGACGGAAGAGCAGCGGATGGTGCGCGACATGGCGCGGGACTTCGCGGCGGAGCGGCTGGCGCCGACCGCCGCCGAGCGTGACCGCACCGGCGCCTTCCCGAAGGAGGAACTGGCCGAGATGGGCCGGCTCGGCCTGATGGGCATGCTGGTGCCGGAGGCGTTCGACGGGGCCGGCACCGACCATATCGCCTACGCGCTCGCCATCGAGGAAATCGCGGCGGGCGACGGCGCCATCTCCACCATCATGAGCGTGCACAACTCCGTCGGCTGCATGCCGATCCTGAAGTTCGGCAACGCCGAGCAGAAGGAGCGCTTCCTCAAGCCCATGGCGCGCGGCGAGCAACTCGGCTGCTTCTGCCTGACCGAGCCCCAGGCGGGGTCCGACGCCGCCGCCATCAAGACCCGCGCGCGCCGCGACGGCGACCACTGGGTCCTGAACGGCACCAAGCAGTTCATCACGTCGGGCAAGAACGCCGACGTCGCCATCGTCTTCGCGGTCAGCGATCCCGACGCCGGCAAGAAGGGCATCACCGCCTTCATCGTGCCGACCGACACCCCCGGCTTCCAGGTCGCGCGGGTCGAGGAGAAGTTGGGGCAGAGCTGTTCCGATACCTGCCAGATCGTTCTGGAGGATTGCCGCATCCCCGCCGACCTGATGCTGGGTGCGGAGGGCGGCGGCTACCGCGTGGCGCTCGCCAATCTGGAGGGCGGGCGCATCGGCATCGCGTCCCAGTCGGTGGGCATGGCCCGCGCTGCGCTCGACCACGCGACCCGCTACGCGCAGGAGCGGCAGAGCATGGGCGTGCCGATCATCCAGCATCAGGCGGTGGCCTTCCGGCTGGCCGACATGGCGACCAAGGTGGAGGCCGCGCGCCAGTTGGTCCTGCACGCCGCCAGCCTGCGCGACGCGGGCGAGCCCTGCCTGAAGGAAGCGGCCATGGCGAAGCTGTTCGCGTCGGAAATCGCCGAGCGCGTCTGTTCCGACGCCATCCAGATCCACGGCGGCTACGGCTATCTGAACGATTTCCCCGTGGAGCGCATTTATCGTGACGTGCGCGTCTGCCAGATATATGAGGGCACCAGCGATATCCAGCGGCTGGTCATCAGCCGCGCCCTGATGCAGTAACCCCTTGATGCGGTAGAACAAGAAGAGACGGGAGGACGACGGCCATGACCGTCCTGAAGAGCGCCCTGAACCCGCGCTCCGCCGAGTTCCAGACGAACGCCGACGCCATGTCCGCCCTGGTCGCCGACCTGCGCGAGAAGGTGGGCGCCATCAAGCAGGGCGGCGGTGCGAAGGCCCGCGACAAGCACCTGTCCCGCGGCAAGCTGCTGCCGCGCGAGCGCATCCGCCAGCTTCTGGACGTGGGGTCTCCTTTCCTGGAGCTGTCGCAGATGGCCGCCTACGGCGTCTATGACGACGACATCCCGGCGGCGGGCATCATCACCGGCATCGGCAGCGTGGCCGGGCAGGAATGCATGGTGGTCGTCAACGACGCCACGGTGAAGGGCGGCACCTACTTCCCCCTGACGGTCAAGAAGCACCTGCGCGCGCAGGAAGTGGCGCAGCAGAACAACCTGCCCTGCATCTATCTGGTGGACAGCGGCGGCGCCAACCTGCCGAACCAGGACGAGGTGTTCCCCGACCGCGACCATTTCGGCCGCATCTTCTTCAACCAGGCCAACATGTCGGCGGCGGGCATCCCGCAGATCGCGGTGGTGATGGGAAGCTGCACGGCGGGCGGCGCCTATGTGCCCGCCATGTCGGACGAGGCGATCATCGTGCGCAACCAGGGCACCATCTTCCTGGGCGGCCCGCCTCTGGTGAAGGCGGCGACCGGCGAGGTGGTGTCGGCCGAGGATCTGGGCGGCGCCGACGTGCATTCCCGCACCTCGGGCGTCACCGACCATTACGCGATGAACGACGCCCACGCCCTGGCGATGGCGCGCCGGGTGGTGTCGAACCTGAACCGCGCCAAGCACATCGACCTCGACCTGCGCGAGCCGGAGGAACCCGCCTTCGATCCGCGTGAGCTCTACGGCGTCATCCCCAGCGACGCCCGCAAGCCCTTCGACGTGCGCGAGGTGATCGCGCGGGTGGTCGACGGCTCGCGCTTCGACGAGTTCAAGCCGCTCTACGGCACGACGCTGGTGACGGGCTTTGCCCACATCTTCGGCTATCCCGTCGGCATCATCGCCAACAACGGCATCCTGTTCAGCGAATCCGCCCTGAAGGGCGCCCATTTCGTCGAACTGTGCTGCCAGCGCCGCATCCCGCTGGTGTTCCTGCAGAACATCACCGGCTTCATGGTCGGGCGGAAATACGAGGCCGGCGGCATCGCCAAGGACGGCGCCAAGCTGGTCACCGCGGTCGCCTGCGCCAAGGTGCCGAAATTCACCGTCATCATCGGCGGCAGCTATGGCGCCGGCAATTACGGCATGTGCGGCCGTGCCTACAGCCCGCGCTTCCTCTGGATGTGGCCGAACGCCCGCATCTCGGTCATGGGCGGCGAGCAGGCGGCCGGCGTGCTGGCGCAGGTCAAGCGCGACAACCTGGAAGCCCAGGGCAAGAGCTGGGACCCGGCCGACGAGGACGCCTTCAAGGCACCCATCCGCCAGCAGTACGAGACGCAGGGCCATCCCTACTTCGCCTCGGCGCGGCTGTGGGACGACGGCATCATCGACCCGGCCGACACCCGCATGGTGCTCGGGCTTGGGCTGTCGGCCGCCTACAACGCGCCGGTCGAGAAGACCCAGTTCGGCGTCTTCCGCATGTGATGTGAGGGCAGGGACATGAGCGACATCCTCACCGACATCCGCGCCGACGGCGTCGCCACGGTGACCATGAACCGCGGCGCGGTGCACAACGCCTTCAACGAGACGGTCATCGCCGATCTGGCTGGCGCCTTCCAGCGCCTGGGCGCCGACCCGGCGGTGCGGCTGATCCTGCTGCGCGGCACCGGAAAGAGCTTCTCGGCCGGCGCCGACCTCGCCTGGATGCAGCGCATGGCCGGCTACTCCCACGACGAGAACGTTGCCGACGCCATGGGCCTCGCGGTGATGCTGCGCACGCTGGACACCTGTCCGAAGCCAACGGTGGCGGTGGTGCAGGGGCCGGCGTACGGCGGCGGGGTGGGGCTGGTCGCCGCCTGCGACATCGCGGTGTGTGCCGACACCGCCAGCTTTTCGCTGACCGAGGTGCGGCTCGGCCTGATCCCGGCGGTCATTTCCCCCTATGTGGTGGCTGCAATGGGCGAGCGCGCCTGCCGCCGCTACTTCCTCACCGCCGAACGCTTCACGGCCGCCGAGGCGCACCGTCTTGGCCTGGTGCACGAACTGGTGCCGGCCGACCAGCTTGACGCTGCGGCCGAGTCCATGGTCGCCAAGTTGCTGGACTGTGCGCCCGGCGCGCAGGGCGCCGCCAAGGACCTGATCCGCGCGGTGGTCAACCATCCGCTGGACGATGCGCTGGTCCGCGACACCGCCGAACGCATCGCCCGCCAGCGCGCCAGCGACGAGGGCAGGGACGGCGTCGGGGCGTTCCTGGGAAAGCGCAAGCCCACGTGGCAAAATCGCTGACCCGCGGACGCCGTATCGAGTTTTCGGGCATCGAGATTCCGGATCGAGTTTCCCGCCAAGAAGAAGAAAGCCGGGGAGGACCAGGGCCGTGTTTTCCAAGATTCTGATCGCCAACCGTGGCGAGATCGCGTGCCGGGTCATCCGCACGGCGCGCCGCATGGGCCTGAAGACGGTCGCCGTCTACTCCGACGCCGACGCCGAGGCCATGCACGTCGCCATGGCGGACGAGGCCTACCGCATCGGTCCGGCGCCGGTGCGCGAAAGCTATCTCGTCGCCGACGCCATCCTCGACGCCGCCAGGCGCTCGGGCGCCGAGGCGATCCATCCCGGCTACGGCTTCCTGTCAGAGAACGAGCGCTTCGCCGAGG
>JAEYPE010000020.1 GCA_023411035.1 Pseudomonadota bacterium | reverse complement strand
AACCATGGCCGCCGCCGTGACCTCGCTCGCCGGCGGACGGACCGACGGGGCCCTGCCCCCGGCCGAGGGCGAGGACGAGGGGGCCGCCATGGCCCGCGCCGTCCGCGGCCTGCGCGACAACACCACGGAGATGGAGCGCCAGCGGCAGGAGTCCGCCGACCTGCACGGCCAGCTTCTGCGCGACAAGGAACGCGCCGAAGCCGCCAACGAGGCGAAGACCCATTTCCTGGTGAATATCGGACAGGAGCTTCACGCCCCGCTCAACGGCATCGTCGCCTCCAGCCAATCCCTGATGAGCGAGTTGCACCGCCTGGGCGCCGGGGAACTGGCGACCGATGTCGAGCAGATCCAGTGGACCGGCGAGCAGATGCTGACCCTGGTCGATGCGATCCTCGATTATGCCCGGATCGAGGCCGGCAACATGGACGTCGTGCTTCAGGATTTCGACGTGCACCGGCTGCTGATCGAGGCGCGGGAGCGCACGCTGCCCGCCGCCGACCTCAACGGCAACGACGTGACGCTCCAGGCGGAGGCCGCGGCGCTCGGCCAGATGTATTCGGATTTCGGCAAGGTCCGGCAGGCGCTTCTCAACCTGCTGGACAACGCCTGCAAGTTCACCCGGGACGGTTCCGTCCTTCTGGCCGCCGAACGGGTCGAGCGCGAGGGGGAACCCTGGCTGCGCTTCACCGTGACCGACAGCGGCAGCGGCTTCGCCACCAGCCAGACCGCCCGTCTGTTCCAGCCCTTCGTGCAAGGCGGAGCGGGCGGGAAGCGGCGCGGCGCCGGTCTTGGCCTGACCCTGGTCGGCCATTATGCCGCCATGCTCGGCGGCGACATCGAGGTCGCGAGCGAGCCCGGCCAGGGCACCCGCATCACGTTGGCCCTTCCGGCCTATTACCAGCCTCCGGCGGAGGAGCGCCCGCTCCAGGTCGGCATCGCCGGGGCCGCCAAGCGCCCGCTGGTGACCATCGGCACGCTCCGCCCGGTCGCCCGCCTCGCCTCCTGAAGTTCAGAGCGCTTAGCGTCAGGCTTGGCGCGGGCGGGCGGCGTCCTCCGGGGCGGCGCCCTCGTCCGGGGGCAGGCCGTACTTCATGCGGCGCATTTTCTCGGCGACCCGCGCGATCTCTTCGGGCGGCAGAATGACCGGCTCGCCCAGCAGGTGGGCATAGAGGTACTGGCGGGCCAGCGTCTCCACCTCCACCGCCAGGGCCAGCGCGCCTTTCAGCGTCTTGCCCAGCACGATCATGCCATGGTTCGCCAGCAGGCAGGCGAGCCGACCCTCCAGCGCCGCGACGGCGTGGTCGGACAGTTCCTGCGAGCCGAAGGTGGCGTAGGGCGCGCAGCGGATCGAATCGCCCCCGGCCAGCGCCACCATGTAATGGAAGCCGGGGATGCCCCGCCCATGCACGGCGAGCGCCGTGGCGAAGGTGGAATGGGCGTGCAGCACCACGTCCACGTCGGGCCGCGCCTTCAGGATGTCGCGGTGGAAGCGCCATTCCGACGAGGGGCGCCGGTTCCCCACATAGGTCCCGTCGAAGCCCATCTCCACGATGTCCTCCGGCGTCGTCTCGTCATAGGGCAGGCTGCTGGGCGTGATGAGGAAACCGCCCTCCACCCGGACGGACAGGTTTCCGGACGCACCCTGGTTGATGCCCGTCCCGTTCATGGCAAGGCAGGTATCGATGATGGAGCGGCGCTGCGCCGGGTGGGACAGGCTGGTCATGGGATGCGGTCTCGTTTCCGGAACGGCGGATAGCCGAGCGGGCCACGGGTGGGCGGCACCTGTCAAGGGCGGTCGGCTCAAGGGCGGTCGGCATCCGCCTTGCTCAGGTCCGCCTTGCTCAAGTCCCAATGGCGGACCACCGCGTCATAGCCGGCGGACAGGGCGCCCTGCCCGTCCGGCGTGAAGGTGACCGCCAGAACCGGCTTCTCATGCCCGCGGAAGGAGGCGAGTTGCCGCCCGGTGGCGGCGTCCCACAGCCGGACGCGCCGATCCCCTCCCCCGCCGGACAGCAGGCTCCTGCCATCGGGCGAGAAGGCGACGGAGGTGACGAAGCCGGTGTGCCCGTAGAGCGTGCGCAGAAGCGTGCCGGTCTCCAGGTCCCACAGCCGCACCGTCTCGTCGCTGGAGGCCGTGGCGGCCAGCCGTCCGTCGGGGGACAGGGCCAGACCGTTCACGCTGCCCTCATGCCCTTCCAGCACGGCTTTTTCCTGCCCGGTCGCGGCGTCCCAGACGCGGATCTGAAAGTCGTACCCGGCGGAGACCAGCCGCCGGCCGTCCGGCGTGAAGGCCACGGCGTTGACGTTGGCGCCATGCCCCACCAGCGTCCGCAGCAGAAAGCCGCTCTCCGGGTCCCAGATGCGGATGACCGAATCCCAGCCGGCGGAAGCGAAGCTCCGCCCGTCCGGCGCCACCGCCAGACCGGCCACGGTGCCGGTGTGCCCTTCGAAGCGGCGCAACGGGCGCCCGCTCTCCAGGTCCCAGAGGATGACGGTGGTGTCACGGCTGCCGGTCAGGCCGCGCTTGCCGTCCGGCAGGAAGGCCACCGCGGTCACCCCGGCGGCGTGCTCGTGGAACGACGCTTTCTGAGCGCCGCTGGCAAGGTCCCAGAGGATGGCCGAATAGTCCCAGCTTCCGGTCAGGGCGCGGGTGCCGTCCGGCGACACGGCGACGGCGTTGACCATGGCGCCATGGCCCACCAGATCGGCGGCGTGGGATGCGAAGGGAAAGGTCAGGGTCGCGGCCAGAGCGGCCAGGACCAGCATCCGGCGGCGGGCATGGCAAGGCGGATTCCCTGAACGGCCCCCTCTCCCCATGCCCGATCCACCTCCCGAAATGGAAAGGACCGGCGGACAGCGCCGCCGGTCACGGGGTAACAGATGTCAGCGCCCAGTGTTCTCAGCGCCAAGTGTGCCCGCGGGCGACCGCGGGGTTGTTCGAGGTCCGGTTCGGCTCGTAGTTGCCGCCCTGGGGCAGGTTGTAACCCTCCGCGTGATGACGGAAGGCCGGCAGCGCGAGGCCGGTCGCCGCGTCGACGGTCAGGGTGCTGACCATGTAGGCGGCGTTTCCGGCGGTCCCAGGCTTCATGGCGGCGACCTTGTAGACGGCGGTGCCGTCCTCCAGTTCCGCCGCCGTCACGCGCAGGACCTGCACGTTGTAGGTCTGCTCGACGATCCGCTTCACCTCGTCCACCGGTTTTGACACGGGCGCCGGTTTTGACACGGGCGCCGGAGTCGACACGGGCGCCGTCTGGGCGAAGGCCGGAGCGGCGACCGCCCCGGCCAGCAGCAGGCCGATCAGGAAAGAACGCATGGATACTGTCCTTACTCGGCGGGCGTACGGTGATGGCCGTGGTGAGAACGGGGGGTCTCGCCCGTCACCTCCTGAACCCACAGCGAATGGTGCTCGCGCGCCCACTGGAGTTCGACGTCGCCCGTGCCCATCGCGTCGAAGGCGCCTTCCATACCGACCGAGCCGATGTAGATGTGCGCGATGATGATCGCGATCAGCACCACCGCGACCGCCGAGTGAATGAGCTGGTAAAGCTGCATGTCGGCCATCGAGGCGAAGGAGAAGGGCCACAGAAGCTGCACGCCCGTGAAGCCCAGCGCCGCACCGCCCAGCACCGTCGCCCAGAAGATCACCTTCTGGCCGGCGTTGAACTTCTTCGCCGCCGGATGGACGCCCTTGCTGAACAGGCCGCCGGCCTTCAGCGCCCAGGTGATGTCGTTGCGTTCCGGAATGTTGTGCTTCACCCACATCACGAAGATGAGGGCGATGCCCAGCATGAAGGCGAAACCCAGATAGTTGTGGGCGAACTTGCCGTACTGGGTCATCGCGGCGAACGCCTCCGGCCCCAGCAGCGGCAGGATCGTGTATCGCCCGTACAGCACGTTCAGCCCGGTGACGGCCAGGACGATGAAGCTGCCGGCGGTCAGCCAGTGCACGCCCCGTTCGAAGGCGTTGAAGCGCTGGATGGTGCGCCCGGTCTTCTTGCCGTCGATCCGGATGCGCCCGCGCACCAGGAAGAACAGGACCAGCAGACCCAGCATGCCGCCCAGCACCCAACCGCCGTAGGTGGACAGCGGACCGTTGCGCAGCGACCGCCATGCCTCCCCTTCCGACTGCACCAGCACGCCGGCGCTCTTGTTGGGGATCGTGACGGTGCCACGCTCGCCGGAACGGATGCCCTGCCACATATCGGTCTTGGAGGTGCCGTCCGTCGGCTGGGTGGCGACCGGCGGGAACGTCTCCCCCGCCGAGGCGGAGGAGATGTTGGCCATGACCAGGGTCAGCGCCAACATGACGACGCCCAGAAACACGATCTGGAACGGCGACCGGAGCCAGCCCTTGGGCCAATCCTTGGATTGATTCGACGTCATCGCGTCAGCCCTTCCCTTCAGAACCGCCCATCAGAAACGCTGGCCGCCCGAACGCTGCTGAAGCGCCCGGACCTGATCCGCGGACAGTTGGCTGTCCACGGCGCCGCGGTAGACGCCCTTTTCCAGATGGATCGGGCGCGCCTGCTCCTCCTCGTTGCACCCCGCCAGAAGCGGGGTGACGAGGAGAAGCGTCATCAGACAGACGGTGCGTCGGATCACGGTCACGATCCCGCCTTCATCTGATAGGCGGTGCCCCAGCCCCAGGCGCCGGCTCCGAACCCACGGGCGACCACGCGCTCGCGGTAGATGTCCGACACCTTGTCGCCGTCGCCGGCCAGAAGGGCCTTGGTCGAGCACATCTCGGCGCAGAGCGGCAGCTTGCCCTCGGCCAGACGGTTGCGGCCGTACTTCTTGTACTCCGCGTCCGTGTTGTCGGCCTCCGGACCGCCGGCGCAGAAGGTGCACTTGTCCATCTTGCCGCGGGTGCCGAAGTTGCCGGCCTGCGGGTACTGCGGGGCGCCGAACGGGCAGGCGTAGAAGCAGTAGCCGCAGCCGATGCACAGGTCCTTGTTGTGCAGGACCACGCCCTGCTCGGTCTGGTAGAAGCAATCGACCGGGCAGACGGCCTTGCAGGGCGCGTCGGAGCAATGCATGCAGGCGACCGAGATCGACCGCTCACCCGGCTTGCCGTCGTTGATGGTCACGACGCGGCGCCGGTTGATGCCCCAGGGCACCTCGTGCTCGTTCTTGCAGGCGGTGACGCAGGCGTTGCACTCGATGCAGCGGTCCGCGTCGCAGAGGAATTTCATACGGGCCATGATGATGAACTCCTAGGCGTCTCAGGCCGCCGTGATCCGGCAGAGGGTGGTCTTGGTTTCCTGCATCTGCGTGACCGAGTCGTAGCCGTAGGTCGTGGCGGTGTTCGCCGCCTCGCCCAGCACGATCGGGTCGGCGCCCTGCGGGTACTTGGAGCGCTGGTCCTGGCCCTGGAAATGGCCACCGAAGTGGAAGGGCATGAAGGCGACGCCGCGGCCCACGCGCTCGGTCAGCATGGCCTTGACCTTCACCTTGCCCTGCTCCGCGCCCTCGACCCAGACCATCTGGCCGTCCTTGATGCCGGCGTTGTTGGCGTCGAAGGGGTTGATCTCGACGAACATGTCCTGCTGCAACTCGGCCAGCCAGGGGTTCGACCGGGTCTCGTCGCCGCCGCCCTCATACTCGACCAGACGGCCGGAGGTGAGGATGATCGGATACTCCTTCGACACGTCGCGGTCCTGGATGGACTTGTAGAGCGTCGGCAGGCGCCAGGACTTGGTGTCCTTGTAGGTCGGATAGCTGGCGACCAGATCGCGGCGCGGCGTGTAGAGCGGCTCGCGGTGGACCGGCACCGGGTCCGGGAAGTTCCAGGCGACGCAGCGGGCCTTGGCGTTGCCCGGCGGGTTCAGGCCGTGCTTGATCGCCACGCGCTGGATGCCGCCCGACAGGTCGGTGGTCCAGGACACGGCGCCGATCTTTTCGCCGCCGATCTTCTTGATGACGGCCATTTCGGCTTCGGTCAGTTCACCGGTCCAGCCCAGCTTCTCCAGCATGGCATAGGTGACTTCCGGATAGCCGTCCTTGATCGCCGACCCGACCGGATAGGCGCCCTCGGCCAGCAGCGTCACGCCGTTGCGCTCCAGGCCGAAGCGGGCGCGGAAGGCGCCGCCGCCCTCGGCGACCGGCAGCGAGTTGTCGTACAGGTTGGCCGTACCCGGATGCTTCATCTCCGGCGTGCCCCAGCAGGGCCACGGCAGGCCGTAATAGTCGCCGTCGCACGGGCCGCCGTTGGCGCGCAGCGTGGTCTTGTCGAAGGTGGCCTGGTGCTGCATGTGCAGCTTCAGACGCTCCGGCGACTGGCCGGTGTAGCCGACCGACCACATGCCGCGGTTCCATTCCCGCGTCAGGTCCTCGATGTCCGGCTCGTTGCCGTGCAGCTTGATGTTCTTGAACATCGGCTCGGCGAAGCCGAACTTCTTCGCGAACAGGTACATGATCTCGTGGTCGGTCTTCGATTCGAAGAGCGGCTCGAAGATCTTCTCGCACCACTGGACGGACCGGTTGGACGCGGTGCGCGACCCGGTGGTCTCGTACTGGGTGGCGGCGGGCAGCAGGTAGAAGTTGTCCTTGCGGTCCGACAGGACGGCGGTCATCGTCGGGTACGGATCGACGACGACCAGCAGTTCCAGCTTCTCCATCGCCTTCTTCATGTCGGGAAGGCGGACCTGGCTGTTCGGCGCGTGACCCCAGAAGACCATGCCCTTGATGCTGTCGGGCTGGTCCATGTTCTCCTTGGCTTCCAGCACGCCGTCGAACCAGCGGGACACCGGGATGCCGGTGGCCTCCATCAGCTTCTTGTCCTTGAAGCGGGCCAGAACGTCTTCATAGGGAACGTCCCAGACGCGCGCCCAGTGGCGCCACGCGCCCTCCGCCAGACCGTAGTAGCCGGGCAGCGAGTCCGAGGTGACGCCGAAGTCGGTGGCGCCCTGCACGTTGTCGTGGCCGCGGAAGATGTTGGTGCCGCCGCCCGTCACGCCGACGTTGCCCAGCGCGAGCTGGAGCACGCAGTAGGCGCGGGTGTTGTTGTTGCCGATGTGGTGCTGCGTGCCGCCCATGCACCAGACGAGCGTGCCCGGACGGTTGGAGGCCAGGGTGCGGGCGACGCGCTTGAGCTGCGAGCCCGGAACGCCGGTGACCTTCTCGACCTCTTCCGGAGTCCACTTGGCGACTTCGGCGCGGATCTCGTCCATGCCGTAGACGCGCTTGGCGATGTACTCCTTGTCCTCCCAGCCATTCTCGAAGATGTGCCAGAGGATGCCCCAGATCAGCCCCACGTCGGTGCCGGGACGGAAGCGGATGTACTCGTCGGCCTTGGCCGCGGTGCGGGTGAAGCGCGGGTCGGCGACGATCAGCGGGGCGTTGTTCTGCTCCTTGCCCTTCAGGATGTGGAGCATGGAAACCGGGTGCGCCTCCGCGGCGTTGGAGCCGATGAAGAACATCGCGCGCGACTTCTGGATGTCGTTGTACGAGTTCGTCATGGCGCCATAGCCCCACACGTTCGCCACGCCGGCGACGGTGGTGGAATGGCAGATGCGGGCCTGATGGTCGACGTTGTTCGTGCCCCAGAAGGCGGCGAACTTGCGGATCAGATAGGCCTGCTCGTTGCTGTGCTTGGCCGAGCCCAGCCAGAACACCGAATCCGGGCCGGACTTCTCACGGATGGCCAGCAGCTTGTCGCCGACCTCCTGGATGGCCTGGTCCCAGGAAATCCGGGTCCACTTGCCGTCCACCATCTTCATCGGATAGCGCAGGCGGCGGTCGCCGTGGGCGTGCTCGCGCACCGAGGCGCCCTTGGCGCAATGGGCGCCCAGGTTGATCGGGCTGTCGAAGCTCGGCTCCTGGCCGACCCAGACGCCGTTCTGCACCTCGGCGGTGACGGTGCAGCCGACCGAACAATGGGTGCAGACGTTCTTGACCAGCTTCACCGGCGCGCCCGCGGCGGGGGCGACCGTCGCCGCCTCGGCCTTCTTCACCATGCCGAAGGGCATCGTGGCGGCGATGGCGGCGCCACCGGCGGCGATGCCGGAGGTGCGGAGGAACGAACGACGATCGACGGTGTTGCCGGTCAAGCCGGAAACCATCTTCGCCAATGAACGGCCACCGGACGCGGCCGCCTTCTTCTTCGTCAGCATGTGCGGCGGTCCTTCTTAGAAGCGGCTGAGTTCGTAGACCGTCCGGACATGGTCGGTCTCGCGATATCCTTGGGAGGCGGCGGGCTCGGCGGCCTGCGCCGGCTCCACGCCGGTCACGGCGCCAACGGCGGCGGCGCCCAGCGCGCCGACTCCCAATCCAGCCGCGCGGAACAGGTCGCGCCGCGCAAGAGTGGTCTTTTCCTTCATGTCCGTCATTGCTTCACCCTATTCTTCGCGGCTTCCCCGAGACTGAAGACCGATGTGCCGCCCGGTTTCCGGGCTTTCGTTCCGTACCGGCCTGCCATGGACCGGCATCGTTGTCGTTCCCTGTGCGCGGCGGCGCCGGTGTCCGGTCACGCCGCCATGTCGAAGGCTTTCCCCTCGACCTCCAGATACCGGCGTCCCAGCGTGCCCACCGCGCGGTAGAAGGCGGCGGACGGCGTGGATTCCAGATCGGCGAAGAAGGTGCCGGCCCAGGAGCCGATGTGGCGGTCGAAGAAGCGGCGCTGCTCCTCCAGATCGGCCGGGGCGCCGAAGGCCCCGGTGATCAGGCCCGCCATCATCTCGGCCAGGGCGGCGATGTGGTCTTCGGGTTCCTTCACCTCGTCGGCGCGGGCGATGCCCAGCAGAGCCATGTCGCCGCGCAGCTCGGCCAGCGGCTTTTCGTGAAGGAAACCGGTGAGGTAGTAGGACCCGTAGGGGGACAGGATGCCGCCGCCCACGCCGATGAAGAGGGTGTTGAACTCCTCCTCCACCGCGGCGGCGCCGGTGCCGCGGGCGGCGTCGGCCAGACCGCGCAGCGCCTGCCCGAGCGGGCTGCCGTCGCCGTCCAGCGCCGCCAGCGCCGCCAGGAAATCGCCGCCGGGCGGGCGGGCGAGCAGGCGCGCCAGCAGGGCATAGAGCTGCGCCCGCTGCATTTCCTCCGGCGGCAGGACCGACGGATCATGTTCACCGGTCAAGGACACGGCGTTCATCCCTCCCGATACGACGACAGGACCAGATCGGCAAAACCACGACCCCCGGCCCCACCCGTCGCGACAACGGCGGCGCATTGGCTCGCCCGTTGCAGTCTCACGGAGTCATGGGCCGGCGCCCGGGACGCCCTGGACCGACAACCTCATATTGCACCCGCGAAAAGCACCGTCGCATCAGAGGCTTATCGCTCAGGGTCAAGCTATTAAAAGGCCGAATCCCGACGTTTGTCAACAAAGGTTGGCATAGGATCGTGTTCACCGGGTCTTTGGCGGGACTGGCGCTATGCTCTTTTTGTCATATCGTCTTCCGGTTCCCGCGAAGCAGAGTCGATCTGCTGCGGCTCCGGATCTTCGGGGATTGCCGCCTTTTCTTTCCCGTCTTCATCGCCGGCGTTCGCCCCCGCCGGCGGCTGGGCGGCGGCCTCATCCACCTTCTCCGCCGCCTCGTCCACGGCGTCGAGAAATCCCTTGCCGACCCGGTAGAGCGTCTTCACGGGCGAGGAGCCGGTGAACAGGCTGGCGTAGTCGTCGGCATAGTCCTTCAGCCCGTCGTCGTTGGCGAAGACCGGATCGGAGGTCCACAGCTTGCGCAGCGCCTGCCGGTGCAGATCGTCCGGCACCTCCGCCCGCAGGAAGGGGGTGAAGTCCGACTCCAGCGTCAGTTCCTCGACGGGGGGCAGGTCCTTCAGCGGGTCTTCGCCTTCGGGGGCGGAGGCGGGGGCGGCGTCCGCTTCCGCCGGGAGATGCGCGGGCGGCTCCTCGGGTGGCGGCTCCACCGGCTCCGGCGCGGGATGGGCGGCCTGATGGGTGGTCTGCCGCTTCAGGCGGGACCAGCGGGAGAGGAAAGGTTCATCGGTCATGTCGGGTGTGTCCGGGGGGCAAGACGCTTACGCCCCTGCTGAAATTTCATCACCCCTGCTTCGGGAAATGCCGCTTGCGCTCGCGCTTCACGAAGGGGACGTCCACATGGTGCTGCTCGGTGAAGTCGCGGACCAGGGCCGTGACCTCCGGCGGCATCGGCACCGTCTCCACCGTCTCCACGCCGCTCACCTGATAGGCTTCGCATTCGTGGGCGGAGGCGGTGACGACGAAGGGCACGACCCCCCCCGGCTCCCCCGTCTCGTCGGGGCGCAGCACGACCCAGAGGCGCGGCGGCTCCTGCGACAGGTTCAGCTTGTAGCCTTCGGTGTCGCTGCGGAACAACTCCAGCGGCAGGGTGGCGGCGTGGAACTGCGCCCAGCCCTCCCCTTCGCGCAGCAGGCGCCAGGGGCCGTCCAGCGGCGGGGCGCCGGGGATCACCGACACCGGACGCCACACCCATTCCGCCCAGGCGCTGGCGCCCTTGCGGCGTTCGAGAACGATGCCCAGCGCCATCGTTTCGGTCTTGTTCAGCGCCTCGCTCATCGGACCAGCCCCGCCGCGATCAGCCGTTCGGCCTCGTCCAGGTCCGCCGGCCGGTTGGTGTTGAAGAAGGGGTCTACCGGATCGGTGGCGAAGTCCGCAACGGCCAGCCGGTAGCGGGCGGTCCAGGCGTCCACCTTGCGCATGTCCTCCTCCACCATGGCGCGGCGGAGGTCGTCGGCGAGGTCCACCCGCCACAGCCCGAAGACCGGATGCTCCTGCCCGCCCGACCGCGCGCAGGCGAGGTCCGCGCCCTCGCGCTCGACCGCCGCCGCCAGACGGGCGACCAGATCGGCGGGGATGAAGGGCGCGTCGGTGGCGAAGCTCGCCAGCCAGCGGCAGTCCGGCGCGTTGGCCCGCGCCCACTCCATCCCGGTCAGCACACCGGCCAGCGGCCCGGCGAAGCCCTCCACCACATCCGCCGCCACCGGCAGGCCGAAGGCGGCGAAGCGTTCCGGGTCGCCGTTGGCGTTCAGCACCAGCGGCCCCACCTGCGGGCGGGCGGTGGCGACGATGCGCTCCAGGATGCTGCGCCCGCCGAGCGTGCGCAGGCTCTTGTCCCCGCCGCCCATGCGCCGCGACAGGCCGCCGGCCAGCAGAACGCCGGCAATACCCTCACTCGTCATCCCGGCTCCCCTTGCGTTGGTGGCGTCCGCCCTCGTCGCCGACCGCCGCGGGATCGGCGTCGAACTCCAGCCGGTCGGTGCCGGACAAAGCGAGGAAGCGCTTGCCCTTGGCCCGCCCGACCATGGTCAGGTTGGCCTGCCGCCCCAGTTCCACCCCCCAGGCCGTGAAGCCGGAGCGGGAGAGCAGGATCGGGATGCCCATCTGCACCGTCTTGATGACCATTTCCGAGGTCAGCCGCCCGGTCGTGTAGAAGATCTTGTCGTGGGCGGGGATGCCGTGCAGGTGCATGTAGCCCGCCACCTTGTCCACCGCGTTGTGGCGCCCGACGTCCTCCATATAAATGAGAGGCCGGTCTTCCTGGCACAGCACGCAGCCGTGGATGGCGCCTGCCTCCAGATACAGGCTGGGGGTCAGGTTGATCTTCTTCGACAGGGCGTAGATCCAGGAGGTCTTCAGCCGCGCGTCGGGGTTCAGCCGCACCGATTCGAAGGTTTCCATCACGTCGCCGAAGGCGGTGCCCTGGGCGCAGCCGGAGGTCAGCGTCTTCTTCTTGAGCTTCTGCTCGTAATTCGTGGCGCGCTCCGTCCGGACGACGACCGTGTCGATCTCCTCGTCATAGTCGATGCCGGTGATCCGGTCGTCGCGTCTCAGCATGTTCTGGTTGAGCAGATAGCCGACCGCCAGATAATCGGGGTAGTCGGCGATCGTCATCATGGTGACGATCTCCTGCCCGTTCAGGTACAGCGTCAGCGGCCGTTCCACGGTGACCGACGCTTCCACCGGGCGCCCGTCCTGATCCAGGCCGGAGACACGCTCCGTCAGCTTGGGATTCGCCGGGTCCGGCTTTATGGTGAATTCCGAGAGGTCCATGATCGGAAGAGTGGGGAAGATCGCGCGCCGGGGCAAGCGGCGGATGATCGGCTCCTGCAGGACGGACGCGATGGACCGCTGCTTCGACGCGTGAGTGTGCCTATGCATGAGTTCGGTTTGGCCTTCGCCACCGCCTTCCGTCTGATCGTCGATTTCGACCCCGGTCTGGTGGGGATCGTCGGCCTGTCGCTGCGCGTCAGCCTGACCGCCGTGCTGCTGTCGGCCCTGATCGGGCTGCCGCTGGGCGCCGCCGTGGCCGCCTTCCGCTTTCCGGGGCGGCGCGCCGTGACCCTGTTCCTGAACACGGCGATGGGGCTGCCGCCGGTGGTGGTGGGGCTGATCGTCTATCTGATCCTGTCGCGCTCCGGCCCGCTGGGGGTGCTGGGGCTGCTGTTCACGCCCACCGCGATGATCGTGGCCCAGACCGTGCTGATCGTCCCCATCGTCGCCGCCCTGACCCGGCAGGTCGTGGAGGATCTGCTGGAGGAATACGCCGACCTGCTGCGGGTGATGGGGACCGGGCCGCTGACCACCCTGTTCACCCTGCTGTCCGAAGCGCGCTGGAGCCTGCTGACCATCGTGCTGGCCGGGTTCGGGCGGGCCTCGGCGGAGGTCGGGGCGGTGATGATCGTCGGCGGCAACATCGACCGGGTGACCCGCGTCATGACCACCTCCATCGCGTTGGAGACCAGCAAGGGCGACCTGCCGCTGGCGCTCGGTCTCGGCGTCATCCTGATGACCCTGTCGCTGTCCGTGAACCTCGCCGCCGCGATGGTGCGCGAGACGCGGCGGGCCTGACCCGCCGTCCGGCAGTCCGGTTCCGGAAAATTTGCAAAGCCGCCCGAAGTTTCCCATAGTCGCCGACACAGCCCGCAACCAAGGCGGGCGAAAACTTGGAGAGGGATAGTCCGATGCTGCGCCGTTCTTTCGTGCTGGGATGCGCCGCCGCCGCCGTGGCTCTGCTGCTCGGCTCCGTTCAGCCGTCCGCCGCCGCCGACCGCTTCATCACCGTGGCCTCCACTACCTCGACCGAGGATTCGGGGCTGTTCAAGTCGATCCTGCCGAAGTTCACGGAGAAGACCGGGATCGAGGTCCGCGTGGTCGCCAAGGGCACCGGTCAGGCCATCGACATCGCCAAGCGCGGTGACGCCGACGTGCTGTTCGTCCATCACAAGGCGTCGGAGGAGAAGTTCGTCGCCGAGGGCTTCAGCACCGAACGCAAGCCGGTCATGTACAACGACTTCGTGATCGTCGGGCCGAAGGCCGACCCGGCCAAGGTCGGCGGCAGCAAGGACGTGTCCGCCGCCCTGAAGAGCATCGCGGCGGCCAAGGCCCCCTTCGTGTCGCGCGGCGACGACAGCGGCACCCACAAGTCGGAGCAGGCCCTGTGGAAGGCCGCCGGCATCGACCCGACGACGGGCGACGGCTGGTACCGCGCCATCGGCCAGGGCATGGGCGCCACACTGAACACCGCCGCCGCCGTGAACGGCTATGCCATGACCGACCGCGCGACCTGGCTCAGCTTCAAGAACCGCGGCGACCTCGACGTCCTGGTGGAGGGCGACAAGCGCCTGTTCAACCAGTATGGCGTCATGCTGGTCAACCCGGCCAAGTTCGCCCACGTCAAGGCCGCCGATGGGCAGGCTTTCGTCGATTGGCTGGTCTCCGCCGAGGGCCAGAAGGCCATCGCGGACTACACCATCAACGGCAACCCGCTGTTCTTCCCGAACGCCAACGAGCCGGGCGTCTGATCCCGGCCCCGGCGCTGGACACGAAAAAGGCGCAGCCTCGCGGCTGCGCCTTTTCTTTTTGACGGGTTCTTTCCTGACGGGGATGCGCCGGTTTACAGCTTCTCGTTCGGCGACACCGGAACGCAGCGGTGGCCGCTGCGGGTCAGCACCGAGCAGACCTGCCGGGCGGTCCCCTCATCCAGCCCGACCATGCGCGCGCGGTAGACGGTGGAGCCGTTGGCCTTCACCGGGGTCACCGCCGGCTTGGCGGCGCGCAGCAGGAAGGGCGCCTGCTTGGTCGCCTGGGTGAGCGCCCGGTTGCTGGCCTCCCGCGTGGAGAAGGCGCCGACCTGCACCCCCCACTTCGACGCATCCGCCTTGGCATTTGCCTTTGGGGCGTCGGCCTCATCGTCGCGGGCGCGGACCGGCGGGCGGACCACGGCGGGGGCGGAGACGGTGGAAGCGAGCTGCGCGATGGTCTCCGGCTTGGCCGGCGGCTTCCCCTTGGCGGTGGAGCGCGGCGCCTCGCCGCTTCCGGCACGGGCGACGACCGGAGCCTCCTGCTGGCCGCGGCTCGGCTTGTCGAACGCCTTGTCGAGGATCGCTTCCATGCGGGCGTCCCGCGCGGCCGCAGACTTGCCGCCCAGCACCACGGCCACCAGCCGGCGCCCGTCGCGCACCGCCGAGGCCGCGAGGTTGAAGCCGCTGGCCACCGTGTAGCCGGTCTTGATGCCGTCCATGCCCTCGTAGCGGGACATCAGCCGGTTGTGGTTGTTCAGGCTGCGCCCGCCATAGACGAAGTTTCGCCGACTGAAATAAGGATAGTAGCGGGAGTGATCGGACAGCATCGCCCGCGACAGAATGGAGAAGTCGCGCGCCGTGGTCACCTGCTCCATGTTCGGCAGGCCGTTGGAATTGCGGAACACCGTGTTGCGCATGCCCAGTTCGCGGGCCTTGCGGGTCATCATCTCGGCGAACCTCGCCTCGCTGCCGCCCAGCGCTTCGGCCAGCACGACGGAGGCGTCGTTGGCCGACTTGGTGATCAGCCCGAGGATCGCCTGCTCCACCCGCAGCGTCTTGCCGGCGCGCAGCCCCAGCTTGGTCGGGGACTGCGCCTCCGCCCAGGCGGACACGGGCAGCGCCTGATCCAGCCGCAGCCGCCCCTCGTCCAGCGCGTCGAAGGTCAGGTAGAGCGTCATCATCTTGGTCAGCGACGCCGGGTAGGTGATGGTGTCGGCGTTTTCCTCGTGCAGCACCTCACCGGTGCGCGCGTCCACCACGATCGCCGCGTATTTGGCGGCCAGTGCCGGCAGCGGCGCCAGGACCGTCACCGCCAGCACGGCCCCACGCATCCATCGAACGAAAGGGGTAATGCCGAAGGCTCGCCCCAGAGTCGAACGTTGATCCGCCAAACGTTCTGCGGCCTGTTCCCCCTCCGTTTCGCGCCCGCGCCAAGCGAACGGCAAAAGCAGGCTTCGAACGGCCCGGACCGTTACGTTCATGATGCCCCCGCCATAGGCTAATACTTGTTGTTTGGCGCAATGGTAAATTCCATGGAAATCAGTGTCTAGCGACAATTCGTTAATTTGCCGCTTCGATTTCTTCGGCGACGCTGTGACGAAATTGGATAAGGCGGGGACCCGTAGGGGATGAGCCGCGTTGAAGGAGCGCGGCCGTCAATCCATCTTCCCGGAAGCGCCGGACCACCCCCCTCCCGACTGGACGCGAGGCACCTCATGACCCGCCCGCCGAAGCGACGCCCGACGATTCCGCGCGCTGCCGTCCAGGAAGGACAAGGGGGAGGGGCCGTCGGGCCGGCGGCGCTGGCAGTGACTGTGGCGGTGGCGGTGACGGGGCTCCTGGCCGGCTGCGCCTCGGTCGGGCCGACCGACAACCCCGTGGCGCGCAAGCTCACCTGGGTCAGCTACCTCAACGGCGACGACCTGCGCGCCGCCTGCGCGAAGGACGAGACCGACCGCTACCGGCTGGTCTTCAACGCCGACTATCAGAAGCATGTGCGGACCTACGACATCGTCGGCGACCGCAGCACCGGCGGCGCCATGGTCGAGGCCCGCGTGCTGGAAGCCACCGACCTCGCCCGCATCGACCTGGACGATCCGGCGGCGGTCGCCCGCGGCCCGGTGGCCAAGGCCCAGCTTTCGCCGCGCCAGTTCGCCCTGTTCGTTCTGCGCCTTTACGAAAGCGGCGCCTTCGCGCCGGCACCCAGCGGCGTCCGTCTGCCGTCCAACGGCGTCTATTGGCTGATCAACGGCTGCCGGCGGGGAAACTGGTTCTTCAACGCCTACCCCTACCCGTCCGACCGCTTCGCCGACATCCGCTTCGACGGTCCGCTGAAGGAACTGGACGGAAGCGCCCAAGGGACCGGCGTGCCCTTCCCCACCCTCCCGCGCCCGCAGGACGCGCCGCGCAGCCTGCCGACCGGCGGTCGGGTGGACAGCGCGGGCGTGGTGTTCGAAGTCCAGGTCGGACGCGACGGGCTGGTCGGCCCGACCGCGCCTTTCGGCGCGTGGCTGTTCGCCGGCAGACCGTAGCGGGCGGGGGAGCGGAGGCCGCGCCGGCACCCCCGCACGTCCCTCAAACCGACTCATCCTCGGCGACCGTGGCCCGCAGGCCCTCGGGAAGGAGAGCGTTCACCCACGGGCCGTCCGGCATGCGGCGGGCCAGTTCGGTGATGTTCCGGTTCCACCACAGACGCTGCTCGACCAGATCGTCGTAGTCGAAGTTCGACTGGCGCCACAGGCGCTCCTGCGCGTTGAAGGTCACCATGTCGATGGGGAAGCCGACGTCGTTCGACGAGAAGCGCGTGCTGTCGAAGGACAGGTAGGCGATCTTCAGCGCCGTCTGCATGTCCGTGTTGTAGGACAGCGCGCGGTCCAGGATCGGCTTGCCGTAGGCGGTGGCGCCGATGGAGAGGTAGGGCGTGCGCTCGTCCACCTCGATCCAGTTGCCCTCCGGATAGACCAGGAACATGTAGGGCTCCCGGTCCTCGGCGAGTTGGCCGCCGATGATGGCGTGCAGGTTGAAGGTCAGCCTGGACGCCTCCAGCGCCTCCTTGTCCTCCGCCGCCACCTGGCGCAGACAGGCCGTGAAGGCCGACAGCGCGTCCAGCATGGTCGGATAGGTTTCGCCCCGGCGCCGGGACATGTCGCGGCGCAGATAGGCCAGCGTCTTGTCGCGCACGCTGCGCAGGCCGGAATTCAGGATGAAGAAGCGGTCGCCGCCACTGCCCACCATGGTCACCTTGCGCGCGGAGGAAAGCTGCGAGCCGCTGGTGATGCGCCCGTCCGACAGGCCGATCAGGCCGTCGCGGGTCTTGATGCCAAGGCAATAGGTCATGAAAAGAACGTTCCCGAACTGAAAGGTGCGACGTTCCGCCGCGGTTGATCTGACCTTTGGCCGAAGCGCGTCCCTTCGGCGGGCAGGGTAGGATTGGGCGGGACCGGCGGTAAAGCTTTCGTAAAGGCTCCGCCCAGTCGAACCGATGTGGATCGGTTTCCCCGCCCTGCAGAACGGTGACGCCCGCACCGTTCCGGCAAGCAATAGGCGCCGGGGGTCGACTGATATATTGTGCAGCGCACAAGATTTTTGTTGACTCCACGGACAGTTGCCCATAATTTGGCCATTGCTGCATTGCAGCAATTTTCCAGCCCGGGCCTGACCGGGCCATCCCCAACGCAGCCGGCCAGCGCCCCGAAGGCGGACGGTCCGCCGTTCCGGGTCTGCGCGCGCCGGACTTCGACCAAGGAAGGAACGCAAGGCATGACGACCGTGACGAAGGCCAAGCCCGCCACCGCTCCCACCCAGGCGTTCGAGAGCGCCGCCATCCAGGCAAAGGAGCAGGTCGAAGGCTTCGTCAAGGCCGGCCAGGAGCAGGCCGCGAAGACCTTCGAGCAGACCGCCTCCGCCACCAAGGAGCAGGTCGAGAAGCTGTCTGCCCAGCTTCTGAAGCTCAGCGCCGAACTCCAGGCCCTGAACAAGGCCAATGTGGAAGCCCTGATCGAGAGCGGCAGCATCGCCTCCCAGGGGGCCGAGGAACTGACCCGCGAGGTGACCGCCTACGCCCAGGCGTCCTTCGACAAGTCGGTCACCACCGGCAAGGCCCTGCTGACCGCCACGTCGCTGAAGGAGGTCGTCGATCTCCAGAGCGATTACGTAAAGGCCAGCTTCGACTCCTTCGTCGCGGAGTCCTCCCGCCTCCAGGGCATCGGCACCCGCATCGCCACCGCGGCCCTGACCCCGCTGAAGGACCGCGTGTCCGTCACCGTCACCACCCTGTCCAAGCCGCTGGCCGCCTGACGCGGCACCCACTCCTCCCCCGGCGCCAAACCCCGGCGCCAGACCATGAAGCCCGGCCGTTCCCCGACGGCCGGGCTTCGCGTTCCAGGGCCGCATCAGGACGCGCCAGAGTTTTTGTGCACCGCACAAAAACCCATTGACAGACACCGGGGCCTGCCCTAAGTTTAGCCATGTTGCACTGCAACATTGGTCCGATGCCCGAAACCGCGGGGTCGCAGACCGAACCGTCCGCGCGGTCGCCAATCGGTGGGTCCGGCGCGGGTCAACCCGATAAGATTCGAGGAGCCGTTCCATGACCAACAAGTTCGCCGCCACCGCCAAGACCTTCGAAGACGCCGTTTCCACCGCCAAGCAGAACGTGGACGGTCTGGTCAAGGCCCAGCAGGAGCAGTTCGAGAAGACCTCCGCCCAGATCCTGAAGGGCTTCGACGAGCTGACCGCCCTGACCAAGGGCAATGTCGACGCCGTCGTGAAGTCGGGCACCATCGTCGCCAAGGGCGCCGAGGAAGTCGGCAAGCAGGTCGCCTCCTACACCCAGTCGTCGCTGGAGAAGAGCGCCGCCACCGGCAAGGCCCTGCTGTCCGTCAAGTCCGTCCAGGAGTTGGTCGAGCTGCAGAGCAGCTTCGCCAAGGCGAGCTTCGAGACCTTCGTGAAGGAGAGCGCCAAGCTGCAGGAGCTGTCGCTGAAGACCGCCAAGGACGCCTTCGCGCCGATCAACGACCGCCTCCAGGTCACGGTCGAGACGCTGTCCAAGCCGGTCGTGGCGAAGGCCGCCTGAGGCAAAATGCCCCGGAACCGGCAACCCCACAGACCCGGCCGCGGGGCCGGGGCGGCTCCCAAGCCCGCCGCCCCCGGGACGCTACTGTCCGGGGGTGCGGGCTGCGCGAGGCGGTACCGCTTCAAATCCTGCCGCCTCACGGCGTTGTGAAGTTCCGGGAAAGCCCGGCGGTCCAGACCGCCGGGCTTTTTTTGTTTTCAGGCCGTGCCCATTTTTGGCACGCCGGCGCGGCGGTTCCGCCGCAACGCACACGAATTCCACCAATTCCGGAGTAGTCGGGCCGGTTCCGTTCCGAAAGGGCCTCTCCCAAATGGGGAGCCACTGAAAACGGCCCCTTCCCACCGCGCCCGGAGTTCTCATATCATTCATGCGACGTACATCGCGATGCTGACCTGTTGAGACCATGGCCGAAAACGACAAACACGGCGACGAGGGCACCACCACGGGCGTGGTCATCAAAACCAAGCCTAAGACTAAAAAGCCCTCGATGTATAAGGTCTTGATGTTGAACGACGACTACACACCTATGGAATTCGTCGTTCATGTCTTGGAGCGCTTCTTTGCCAAGTCGCGCGAAGAGGCGACACGGATAATGCTGCATGTGCACCGGCGGGGTGTGGGCTTGTGCGGCGTGTTCACCTACGAGGTGGCGGAGACGAAAGTCACGCAGGTGATGGATTTTGCGCGCCAGCACCAGCATCCGCTGCAATGTACGCTAGAAAAGGATTAATGCCACAGATGCTGTCGCGTAACCTGGAACAGACGCTGCACCGAGCCCTGGCCCATGCGAACGAGCGCAGGCACGAATACGCGACGCTCGAACACTTGCTGCTCGCATTGACCGAGGACGCCGATGCCATGGCCGTCTTGCGCGCTTGCGGAGTCGATCTGGACCGCCTGCGCGCCGAACTGTCGGATTACCTCGACAACGAGCTTGCGAACCTGATCACGAACAGGCCCGATGATGCGAAGCCGACGGCTGGCTTCCAACGGGTGCTGCAACGCGCGGCCATCCACGTCCAGTCGTCGGGGCGGGAGGAGGTGACGGGAGCAAATGTGCTCGTCGCCCTGTTCTCTGAACGCGAAAGCCACGCGGTCTATTTCCTGCAGGAGCAGGAGATGACCCGTTTCGACGCGGTGAACTACATCTCTCACGGAATCGCGAAGGCTCCGGGCCGCTCGGAAACCAAGCGGGTCACCGGTGCCGACGAGGACGCGGCGGCGGAGAAGGTCGTGAAGAAAGGCAGCGAAGCCCTTGAGGCTTATTGCGTCAACCTGAACAAGAAGGCGGCCAGCGGGAAAATCGATCCGCTGATCGGACGGGAGCAGGAGGTCGAACGGACCATCCAGATCCTGTGCCGGCGGTCGAAGAACAACCCGCTGTACGTCGGCGACCCCGGTGTCGGCAAGACCGCCATCGCCGAGGGGCTGGCCCGCCGCATCGTCCATGGCGAGGTTCCGGAGGTGCTGAAGGGCGCCACCATCTTCGCGCTCGACATGGGCTCCCTGCTCGCCGGTACGCGGTACCGCGGCGACTTCGAAGAGCGCCTGAAGGCCGTCGTCTCCGAACTGGAGGCCACGGAAGGTGCCGTCCTCTTCATCGACGAGATCCACACGGTCATCGGGGCCGGTGCTACCTCGGGCGGTGCGATGGACGCCTCGAACCTGCTGAAGCCGGCCCTCGCCTCCGGCTCCCTGCGTTGCATCGGTTCGACGACCTACAAGGAATACCGGAACTATTTCGAGAAGGACCGGGCGCTCGTCCGGCGCTTCCAGAAGATCGACGTCAACGAGCCGTCCATCGAGGATGCCGTCAAGATCCTCCAGGGGATCAAGCCCTACTACGAAAAGCACCACCGGGTGAGCTACACCAACGACGCGATCCGTTCGGCGGTGGAGTTGTCCGCGAAGTACATCGGCGACCGCAAGTTGCCGGACAAGGCCATCGACATCATCGACGAGGTCGGGGCCGCGCAGATGCTGCTGCCGGAGAACAAGCGGAAGAAGAAGATCTCCGTCAAGGACGTGGAGGCGGTGGTCGCCAAGATCGCCCGCATCCCGCCGAAGTCGGTCAGCCGCGACGACAAGGAGACGCTCCTGAACCTGGAGCGCGACCTGAAGACCATGGTCTTCGGCCAGGACAAGGCCATCGACGCGCTGGTTTCCGCCATCAAGCTGGCCCGCGCCGGCCTGCGCGAACCGGAAAAGCCCATCGGCAACTACCTGTTCACCGGCCCGACCGGCGTCGGCAAGACCGAGGTGGCCCGCCAGCTCTCCCACACGCTGGGCATCGAGCTGACCCGCTTCGACATGTCGGAGTACATGGAACGGCACACCGTTTCCCGCCTGATCGGCGCGCCTCCGGGCTATGTCGGGTTCGACCAGGGCGGCCTGCTGACCGACGCCATCGACCAGCACCCGCACTGCGTGCTGCTGCTCGACGAGATCGAGAAGGCGCATCCGGATCTGTTCAACATCCTGTTGCAGATCATGGATCACGGCAAGCTGACGGACCACAACGGCAAGACGGTGGACTTCCGCAACGTCATCCTCATCATGACCTCCAACGCGGGCGCCGCGGACATGGCCAAGCCGGCCATCGGCTTCGAGCGCGAGCGCCGGGTCGGCGAGGACATGGAAGCGGTGGAGAAGCTGTTCACGCCGGAGTTCCGCAATCGCCTGGACGCGATCATCCCCTTCGCGCCGCTGAGCCGGGAAGTCATCAACCGCGTGGTGGACAAGTTCATCATGCAGATGGAAGCGCAGCTCGAAGACCGTGGCGTCACGATCGAACTGGACGATCTGGCCCGCGAATGGCTGGGCAAGAAGGGCTACGATCCGCTCTACGGCGCGCGTCCGCTGGGCCGCGTGATCCAGGAGCATCTGAAGAAGCCGCTCGCCGAGGAACTGCTGTTCGGCAAGCTCGCCAAGGGCGGTCTGGTCAAGGTGACCGTGAAGGACGACAAGCCCGCCTTCGACTACACCGAAGGGTCGCGCAAGCGGCGCTCCGGCGACGAGGACGAGGACGAGGTCGTGCACGAACTGGCGGAATGACGCCGGTCCGCACGGTACGCGAAAAAAGGGGGCCGCAAGGCCCCCTTTCTTTTTGGCCGGCACGAACGCGAAGGGTGGACGGTTGCATTCCCAGCACCGCATCGCGGACAATCCGCAACGGCGACGGATGACCGCCCACAACGAAGAACGCTTGAGGAAACGCACCATGCCCCTGCCCTTCCTGACCGGACTGCGCGTCATCGACCTGGGCCAGTATCTGCCGGGTCCCTATGCCGCCCAGATGCTGGCCGACCTCGGCGCGGAGGTGGTGAAGGTGGAGCCGCCGGACGGCGACCCGCTGCGCCGGATGGGTCCCACCGACGCGGACGGCATGACCGCGGCCTACAAGCTGCTGAACGCCGGCAAGACCGTCGTTCCCCTGAACCTGAAGGACGAGGGCGACCGCGCCGCCTTCGAATCGTTGATCGCCGGGGCCGACGCGCTGGTGGAAAGCTACCGCCCCGGCGTGCTGGACAAGCTGGGGCTGGGCCACGCCCGGCTGCGCGCGCTGAACCCGCGGCTGGTCCACGCCAGCCTGTCCGGCTGGGGCAGCGGCGGCCCCTACGCCCGGCGGGCCGGGCACGATCTGAATTACATGGCGGTCGGCGGCGGGCTGGACTCCTCGGGCACGCCGGCCCGGCCCGCGATTAGCCACCCGCCGGTCGCCGACTTCGCCTCGGCCCAGCAGACGGCCCTGGCGGTGGTCGCCGCCCTGTTCGGGCGCCAGCGCAGCGGCGAGGGCTGCTTCCTCGACCTGTCGATCATGGAAACGGTGCTGGGCTGGCAGGGCTTCAACCTGACCGCCGACGCGCGGGGGCAGGTCCCGGCCCGCGGCGAGGCACTTCTGTCCGGCGGGGCGGCCTGCTACCGCATCTACCGCACCGCGGACGGGCGCTTCGCCACCCTGTCGGCGCTGGAGGCCAAGTTCTGGCAAGGCTTCTGCAATGCTGTGGGGCGCCCCGACTGGATCGCCCGGCAAGGCGACCCGCTGCCCCAGACCTCCCTGATCGAGGAGTTGACGGCCCTGTTCGCCAGCCGCGGCCTCGCCGACTGGAAAGCGCTGCTCGACCCTGTGGATTGCTGCTTCGAAGCGCTGCCGACGCTGGCGGAGATGCCGGACCACCCGCACATCGCCGCCCGCGGCCAGATCCGCGTCACGCCGGGGCCGGAGCCGCTGGTGGAAACCCTGATGGGCCTGCGCGTCGATGGCGGCACCCCGCCGGAGCGCGCTCCCTTGCGCGAATCCACCGCCGCCGCGGTGCTCACCGCCTGGGCGTGAAGCGTTACAGGGAAATAAGTCCGGTTCCGCCGCTCTCGCGCGGCGGGCGCGTCTCCAGCGGGCCGCGGCGGGCGCCCATCAGGCTGGCCTTCGACAGGTTCGCCGCCGCGTCGTCGCAGCCGCGCAGGTCGGCGGAGGCGAGGTTGGCCATCTCGAAGCTGGCACCGGCCAGCTTCGCCCCCGTCAGCCGCGCGCCGCGCAGGTCGGCGGCGGCCAGATTGGCCCCCATCAGGTTGGCGGGCCAGCGCCGCCCGGTCGGGGTGCCGTCCGGGTTGCGCAGGTCCACCATGCCGAGGTCGGCGCCGTGGGCGTCCGCCCCGGTCAGATCGGCCCCGCTCAGGTTCGCTCCGGTCAGCACCGCCTGATCCAGCCGCGCCCGGCGCAGGCTGGCCCCGCCGAAATCGGCCAGCGACAGCGAGGCGTTGGACAGCCGGACATCGTCCAGATTGGCGTTGCGGAACACGCCCCCCGACAGGTCGCAGGCGGTCAGATCCAGCCCACGCAGTTCCATGCCGGAGAAATCCGCCCGCACCCCGGCCCGTCCGCCGCTGTTGATCCATAGGATGTGCGCGTCCAGCACGCTGCGGACCGGCGCCGGCAGGGCGTCCGGGTTCCTCATATAGACGGCGCCGTCCAGGTCGGCACCCAGCGTGTCCGCCGCGGTCAGGTCCACGTTGCGCAAGGTCGCCTCGCGCAGATCGGCATGGCGCAGGACGGCGCGGGTCAGGGTGGCGCCGCTCAGCACCGCGCGCTTCAGCTTGGCCCCGGTGAAGTTCGCCTCGGTCAGGTCGGCGCCGGCCAGATTGGCCGCGAACAGGTTGGCGTTGCTGAAATCCCCCCCGGTTATGGACATGTTGGCCAGTTCGGCATGGCTGAGGTCCGCCCCCTTGAAGTTGACGCCGTCCATCCGGGCGCCCATCAGGTTGGTGGGCCGCCGCTCCTCCTCCTCTTCGTCGGCGTCGCGGCTTCCGCGGTAGACCATGATCTGTCCGGGGCGAAGGTCGGCGCCTTCGAAGTCGGTGCGGGTCAGGTTGGCCTTCTGGAAATTCGCCCCGCGCAGGTCCGCCCGCGCGAAGGAGGAGCCCACCAGCTTCGCCCGGCTGAAATTCGCCCCGAACAGGTCGGACATGGCGAAGCTGACCTCCTCCAACTGGGCGTCGGAGAAATTGCCCTGGGTGAGGATGGCCGCTTGCAGGTTGAAGCCCTTCAGCCGCAACCTGGACAGATCGACGCCCTTCGCCTGAAGGCGCACGCCCCCCGGCTTCAGTTTCAGGTAGAGTAGATGATCCCGCACCTGCTTCAGGAATTCCATGGTGCGGTCGGTCATCGGGCGGTTCCGTCGGTCGGCAGTGTCCACACACACTACGCTTTGTGTAATATCAGTAAAGAGTAAATCACCAACCGCCGCAGTCCCGGCATTGTCGGAAGAGACAGAGTATGACGACCTTCGACATCGAGTGCCTGCGCCGCGCCATCGACCTCAGCCGCACCCACATGCAGGGCAACGCCGGTGGTCCCTTCGGCGCCGTCATCGCGCGGGACGGGCGGATCATCGGCGAAGGCTGGAACTGCGTGACCTCATCCAGCGACCCCACGGCGCATGCGGAGGTCGTCGCCATCCGCAACGCCTGCCGCGACCTGGGTAGCTTCAGCCTCGCCGGGGCGACCGTCTACACGAGCTGCGAGCCCTGCCCGATGTGCCTGTCGGCCATTTACTGGGCGCGGATCGACCGCATCGTCTACGCCAACGCGCGCGACGACGCGGCTGACATCGGTTTCGACGACGCCTTCCTCTACACGGAAATCGCCTTGCCGCTGGAGCAGCGGGCGATCCCCATGCAGCGCCTTCTGGCGGACGAGGCCCGCGCGGTCTTCGACGAATGGGCGGCCAAGCCCGACCGCGTGCCTTATTGATCCGGCAGGCCGTCCTGGCGGTAGGGTGACAGTTCCATCAGCGCCTGCCGCTCCGCCGCCACGCCGGGCCGCTCGCGACGCAGGTAATCCTCGATCGCACGGTGGAAGCCGGGATCGGCCACCCAATGGGCGCTGTAGGTCGGCACCGGCAGATAGCCGCGCTGGATCTTGTGCTCGCCCTGGGCGCCGGCCTCGACCCGGCGCAGGCCGCGCTCGATGGCGAAGTCCAACGCGCGGTAGTAGCAGGCTTCGAAATGCAGGAAGCGGTAGCTGCCGTCGGAGCCCCAGTTGCGGCCATAGAGGGCTTCCCCACCGATCAGGTTCAGGGCGCCGGCCACCCATTTCCCGTCGTCCTCGCACATCACCAGCATGACCCGGTCGGCCATGGTTTCGCCCAGCAGCCGGAAGAAGGCGCGGTTCAGATAGCCGCCGCCCCATTTCCGGTCGGCGGTTTCCAGATAGAAGCGGTGGAAGGCGTCCCAATGCTCCGGCTTCAGGTCGGGGCCGGTCAGGCTGTGCAGCCGGACGCCGCTGTCCGCCACCTCGCGCCGTTCCTTGCGGATGGCCTTGCGCTTGCGGGAATTCAGCGTCCCCAGGAAATCGTCGAAACTGGCATAGCCGCGGTTCTCCCAATGATACTGCACGCCCTCGCGCAGCAGCCAGCCGGCCTCGCCCAGCCGGCGCCAGTCCCCTTCCTCGGGAAAGGTGACGTGGACGGAGGACACTCCGTAGCGCCGCGCCACCTCCTCCATCCCCTGGATCAGCGCGTTCGCGACGGCCTCCCCCGCGCCGGGCCTGACGAGAAGGCGCGGCCCCGGCACCGGGGTGAAGGGCACCGCGCACTGGAGCTTCGGGTAATACCGCCCGCCCGCCCGCTCATAGGCGTGAGCCCAGGCATGGTCGAAGACATATTCGCCGTAGGAATGGCTCTTCAGATAGAGCGGCACCGCCCCCATGATCCGGCCCGCCCCGTCGAGAGCGGCGAGATGGCTGGGTTGCCAGCCCGTGCGTCCGGTGACCGAGCCCGATTCCTCCAGAGCCAGCAGGAAGGCGTGGCTGAGGAACGGGTTGTCCGGCCCGGCACAGGCGTCCCACTCCTGCGGGTCGGCCAGACCGATGCCGGTCAGGACCTTGACGGTGATGGTGTCCCCGGCATCGGGGCCGGCGCCGGTGTCCTTGCCGTCGGGCATGCTCTCTCCTTCGCGGATACGCCGAGGGAGGTGGGCGCTTTGCCGCGCCGCGGCAAGAGGCCCGCCTCCCCGCCCGGAGATGGCCCGATCAGGCCAGTTCGAGGATCGCGTCCACCTCGACGGCCACATTGCCGGGCAGCGACGGGGCGCCGACCGCGGCGCGGGCGTGCTTCCCGGCGTCCCCGAACACCTCCATCATCAGTTCCGACGCGCCGTTGATGACCAGCGGCTGGTCGTGGAAGTCCGGGGTGCCATTCACGAAACCGCCCAGCCGCAGCACGCGCACCACCCGGTCCAGATCGCCGCCGCAGGCCGCCTTCGCCTGGGCGATGATGTTCAGGGCGCACAGCCGCGCCGCCTGCTGCCCCTGCTCCACCGTGAAATCCTGGCCCAGCTTGCCGACGAAACGGCGCTCGCCGTTCCACACGGTGACCTGCCCCGACACGTAGAGCGTGTTGCCCGACTGCGTGTAGGGCACATAGGCGGCCACCGGGGCCGCCGCCTGCGGCAGCTCGATCCCCAGTTCCTTCAGCCGCGCCTCGATGCGTCCGGCCATGCTTCATCCCTCCGTCTTCGTTGCGGACGCCCGGTGGCGCCCGGATGGGTGCGACACCCGACGATAGCCGCCGCGGACGCCGTCACCAAGGGCTTACCGGCACCGTGCGCACACTCTCCAACTGGGAAGATTTATCCACGAACCCCGGCGGCAATGCCGTTCCTGCCCGGCAAAATTTTCCGTCGCCACGGGAAGGACCGCCCCGCCGCCAGCGGCCGGATATCCGGGCAAGCTCCGCACAATCCGTTCCACAACAATCACTTACCTGACAAGCCACAAACTGGCACGGGTCTTGATAAGGGAGGGTTGCGCAAATGCACGTTGCCTCGCTTCGGTTTCAAGCACCAGCCGCGGGGCGAGCCTCAGAAGGAGACTTGGAACCATGGCCGTCAACGAAGTCACGCTTACCGCCGCCATGCGCACGAATCTGCTGCAACTGCAGAACGTGGAAAGCCAGATCGGTAAGAAGCAGAACATCCTTTCGACCGGCAACAAGATCAACTCGGCCCTCGACGGCCCGACGTCGTTCTTCGCAGCGAAGAGCCTGAACCAGCGCGCCGGCGACCTGACCGCGCTGAAGGACACGATGGGCCAGTCGATCAGCACCATCAAGGCCGCCGACAAGGGCGTGACCGCGATCGAAAGCATGATCGAGCAGGCTCGCGGTCTGACCACCGCCGCCTATTCCGCCCTGGGCACCGACGCCGGTTCCGTCGCCACCCGCAAGACGCTGGCCGCGCAGTTCAACGCGCTGAAGGAGCAGATCGACAAGCTGGCCGGCGACAGCGGCTATGCCGGCAAGAACCTGCTGGCCGGCAACGGCCTGCGCCTGGACTCGACCAGCGAATCGCGCCGCGCCGTCAACACCATCCAGGGCATCGAGAACGCCCGCGTCACCAACGTGGTGTCGACCGACATCTACACGGTGCGCGTCCGGGGCGACGGCTCCATCGAGGGCGCGGCCGGCGACATCAACAGCGCCGAAATGGCCCACGGTCTGGTCGGTCTGAAGCTGTCCGGCACGATGGCCACCTCGCTCGGCAGCTTCTCCGACGTGCAGATCGAAGTCCGCGGCGCGGCGGGCCGCGAGCGGTCCTTCATCGTCACGGACGGCAACGAGTCGCGCACCGTCACCTATTTCGACAACAGCCAGACCATGGCCGCCAACACCACCACGGCGGCGACCTCGGGCACCGCGCAGGTCACCAAGGTCACGATGGGCGGCACGATCGAAGCCGGCGACAGCTTCACCATCACGGTCGAAGACCAGACCTTCACCTACACCGCCACCTCCGGCGACGTGGCGATGGGTCAGACGGCCCGCGCCAACATCGCCTCGCAGCT
>JAEYPE010000148.1 GCA_023411035.1 Pseudomonadota bacterium | reverse complement strand
CCGTCGCGCCGCTCCAGCGCCCGGATGATGTCGCGGTGCTCCTGCATCGACTGTTCGGCCCGGTTGTCCTGCCGGATCGACAGCTTGCGGATGGCCCGCATGTGGATGAACAGGTTGTCGGTCAGGGTTTCCAGGATTCGCGCCCGGCTCAGCCGGATGATGGCCTTGTGGAACTCGATGTTGGCGTCGGAATATTCCTGAAGATTGTCGGAGGGCGCCTGCTCCTCGAAGCTGCGGAAGATGTCCCACAGGGTGCCGATGTCCTCCGCGGTGGCGCGTTCGGCGGCAAGGCGGGTCGCCATGCTTTCCAGCGCCGCCCAGGCGATGATCATCTCGATGATTTCGGTCTTGGTCTTGCGGACGACGAAGATTCCCCGCCGCGGCTCCAGCCGCACCAGCCCTTCCTGCTCCAGCAGGGTGAGAGCCTCGCGGATCGGGGTGCGGCTGACGCCCAGCAGGCCGCTGAGCTGGCGCTCGTCCAGCCGGACGTCGCCGGGGTGGTCGTAGATGTCCATCTGGATGATCGCCTGCTTCAGCCGGCGATAGACCTGATTGCGGAAGGTGGAGCCGGCGTCCAGGGGCTGGACGGAGATTTCGGGTGGCGGCATCGGGCTGCTCCTTCGATGGGGCTGATGGCCGGGGATCACCCGACGAAGCGGTTCCGGTTCAGATGTTCCTCCACGCGCTTGACGCCGCGCACGCCGGACGCGGCGGTGCACAGGGCGCGGCGCTGCTCCTCGCTGTCCACCATGCCCCAGAGCTGCACCACCCCGTCGTTCACGACGATGTTGAGCTGGTTGAGATCCACCCAGGGCTGGTTTCCCAGCTCCTCCATCAGGGCGGCGCGGATGGCCGTGTCGCCGGGCGAGCCGTAGCTCGCGGTCGTCCGCCGGTTGCCGAGCAGCCCGTGCAGCAGGTTGGCCCGGCTGATGATGCCGACCGGGCGTCCGTCCACCAGCACGGGGGTGCGCTTGATGCGCTTGTCCTCCATCAGGTCGGCGATCTCCGCGATCTCCGTGCCGGGAGAGACGGCGTGGACCGGGCGCGACATGACGTCGCGGGCGCAGCGCCCATGCGTCTTCAGGAAATCCGCCGCCTGCACGTTGCGGCCCAACAGCATCTCCAGCCAGCGGGTGCGCGGGCGGTCGGTTCCCGTTTCCACCCGGCGCAGAAGGTCCCCCTCGCTGATGATGCCGACCGCGCGGCCGTCCTGGTCCACGACCGGCAAGCCGCTGATCCGATGGGTTAAAAGCAGTTCCGCGATATCCGGCACGGGGGTGTCCAGCGCCACCGTGATGACCGGCGATGTCATGACATCCTTGGCTTGCATCTCGACGTTCCTCCCTGAACTGGCGGTGCGGAGCCTGTGCTTGGCTCTCGTTGCGTATCTGGCATACGGAATGCTGTGTCTCTTGCTTCTTGCTCTCCAACGGGCTTTGCGTCATCTGTGCTGCATCGCAGCATAAGTGTGTTCAAAGTCCGGAGTTCCGCATGTTGGAGAGTCTCGCCTTCGTTTTCGCCTTGGCCGGGCTGGCCGCCGTGGTGACGGAGATCTTGCGGAACGATCCGGGACTCATCTCCGAGATCACCACCGACGTGCGCGCCATGGCCCTGCCGGGCCGGTTCCGGGCGGTTCGGGGCGACCGCTGCCGCGAGCCCCGGCGCCCCTCCTCCTGCTAACTCCTTCTCAGGCCGGATCGCTCTCCACCAACGCGCGGCGGCGGTTGATGCTGCGGGCCATCAGGAAGCCGGCCGTCATCACCCCCAGCGCCGCGACGAAGGGCGCCGTCCCGGTGAGGACCGGCAGGCTTTCGATCACGTGGGAATGGATGCTCGGGTCGGTGAGGATCACCTCCGCCGCGATGTAGCCGAGCAGCCCGGCGCCCGCATAGACCAGGGCCGGCAGCCGTTCGATGGCCTTCAGGATCAGGGTGCTGCCGAAGACGATCAGCGGGATGCTGATGGCAAGCCCCAGGATCAGCAGAACCGTGTTGCCGTGCGACGCGGCGGCGATGGCGATGACGTTGTCCAGGCTCATCACCGCGTCGGCGATCACGATGGTGCGGACCACCCCCCACAGCCCGGCTGGCGTGCCGGCGTGCTCCGCCTGCTCCTCCTCCTCGGTGGGGAGCATCAGCTTGACGGCGATCCAGAACAGCAGCACCCCGCCGATGATCTTCAGATACGGGATGGCCAGCAGATAGGCGATTACGACGGCGAACAGCACGCGCAGCCCGATGGCCGCTCCCGTGCCGAGGAGGATGCCGATCTTCTGCTGCTTCGGCGGCAGCGAGCGGCAGGCCAGCGCGATGACCAGCGCGTTGTCGCCGCTCAGCAGAATGTCGATCCAAATGATCTGGAGCAGCGCGATCATGAAATCGGACGTGTCCATCGTCCCGAACCCCCCGATGTGAGGAGAAAAAGGCCCCTCCGCCGCCATGCCTCGTCCCGGACCGCGGCGGAGGGAGTGGGTGGAGCTACTTCACGGGGATGGCGTGGGTGCCGCCATCCTGCCGGGACTGACGCTTGCGCAGCAGGGCGGAGATCACTGGCCAGAACAGCATGACCAGAGCCAGCGTGACGATGCTGCCGACCAGCGGGTTCGACCAGAAGATCGCCAGATCGCCCTGCGACACCAGCATGGCCTGCCGGAAGGAGCTTTCCGCCATGTCGCCCAGCACCAGCGCCAGCACCAGCGGAGCCAGCGGGTAGGACAGCTTCTTGAACACATAGCCGACGACGCCGAACACAAGCATCATCACGATGTCGAGGAAGGCGTTGTGCACCGTGTAGGCGCCGACGGCGCAGATCACCACGATGACCGGCGCGATGATGCTGAAGGGGATTCGCAGGATCGAGGCGAAGACCGGAACCGTGGTCAGCACCACGATCAGGCCGGCGATGTTGCCCAGATACATGCTGGCGATCAGGCCCCAGACGAACTCCTTCTGTTCGATGAACAGCAGCGGACCGGGCTGAAGCCCCCAGATCAGCAGGCCGCCCAGCAGCACCGCCGCGGTGGGCGAACCGGGAATGCCCAGCGTCAGCATGGGGAGAAGCGCGCTGGTGCCGGCGGCGTGGGCGGCGGTTTCCGGAGCGACCACGCCCTCCATCTCGCCGTTGCCGAAGTTCTGGCGGTTCTTGGAGAAGCGCTTGGCGAGGCCGTAGCTCATGAAGGAGGCCGGGGTGGCGCCGCCGGGCGTGATGCCCATCCAGCAGCCGACGATGGAGCCGCGGATGGCCGTCACCCAATAGCGGGGCAGGCTTTTCCAGGTCTCCCACACGACCTTGGCGTTGATCTTGGCGCTCTTGCCCTTGAAGGCCAGCCCCTCCTCCATGGTCAGCAGGATTTCGCCGATGCCGAACAGGCCGATGACTGCGATCAGGAAGTCGAAGCCGCGCAGCAGCTCGACCGAACCGAAGGTCATGCGCAGCTCGCCGGTCACGCTGTCGATACCGACCGCCGCCAGCGCGAAGCCCAGCATCATGGCGCACAGCACCTTGAAGGGGGATTCGCTGCCCATGCCGACGAAACTGCAGAAGGTCAGAAGCTGGACCGCGAAGAACTCCGCCGGGCCGAAGCGCAGCGCGAAACCGGCGATCACCGGGGCCAGGAAGGTGATGAGCAGAACCGCCACGAACGCCCCGAAGAAGGACGAGGTGAAGGCCGCCGTCAGCGCCTCGCCCGCGTGGCCCTTCTGCGCCATGGGGTGTCCGTCGAAGGTGGTCGCCACCGACCATGGCTCGCCGGGGATGTTGAACAGGACCGAGGTGATGGCCCCGCCGAACAACGCCCCCCAATAGATGCAGGAGAGCATGATGATGGCCGATGTCGGCGACATGCTGAAGGTCAGGGGCAGCAGGATCGCCACCCCGTTCGCCCCGCCCAGCCCCGGCAGCACGCCGATCAGGACGCCCAGCGTGATGCCGATGAACATGTAGGCGATGTTCATGGGATCGGCGAGCACGCCGAATCCCTGTATGAGTGACCCGAGCGCTTCCAAGTTTCCCTCCCTTTCCGGCATCCACGCCCGTTTTGAGTTCGCAAGGCGGGGTTCGTCCCCGCCGCATGGGCTGGTTCGTCGCGGATGCCTGCCGCTGCTTCGGTGTGTGCGGCCGTTCCCGTGGCCGCCCCGGCTTCAGACTTTGAAAACCCTCAGAACCCGAACATCGCTTCCACCGGCCCCTTGGGAAGCGGAACCAGGAACCAGATTTCGAACATCACGAACAGGGCCGCGGGCACCAGGATGGCGACGGGCAGGATCGTCCTGACCGGATACTTGCCGACCCAATGCATGAAGAAGGCGATGAACAGCACCGCCGACAGATAGATGCCCAGAAAGCCGGTCAGGATCACGAACACCAGGCTGGGGACCAGCACCTGGAGGACCAGGGCGAGTTGCTGCTTCTCGACGAAGGCGGTGCGTTCGCCGCTGTGGCGCAGGATGTTGACGGCCAACGTGGCCAGACTGCTGACCAGCATGATGAGGCCGACATAGAAGGGGAAATAGCCGGCCTTCGGACCGTCGGCCCCCCAGCCGTTGCCGACGCGGATGCTGTCGCCCATCACGACCAGGGCCACCAGCGCGAACAGTATGGCGACGACGATTTCCATGGTCCGGTTCGACACCACCGGATCGTTGTTCTGCGTTCCATGCTCCATGGCTCACTCCCACAGGAAACCCGAAGGTGGGTGGGGGAGGGCGCCCGGGGCGCGATGCCCCGGGGGCCGCGCTGGGACGAGTGGGCTATTGTTTTGTGAAGCCCGCCTTGTCCATCAGGGTCTTGTGCTGGGTTTCCGCCGCGGCGAGCCACGTTTTGAACTCATCGCCGGTCATGAAGCTGACATTGAAGGCCCCCTTCGCCATGAAGTCCTTCCACTCCTCCGTTTCGCGGACCTTCTTGAAGAGGTCCACGTAGTAGGCGATCTGGTCCGGCGTGGCGCCCGGTCCCATGAAGATGCCGCGCAGCATGGTGTATTCCACGTCCAGCCCGGATTCCTTGCAGGTCGGAATGCTGTTCCACGACTTGCCGTCGGCCACCGGCTCCTTCAGCGGGATGCGCTCCTTGTCAAAGACGCAGAGGGGCCGCAGCGCGCCGGCCCGCCATTGCGACACCGCTTCGATGGGGTTGTTGACGCTGGAGTTGATGTGGTTGCCGACGAGTTGGGCCGCCACGTCGCCGCCGCCCTTGTAGGGGACATAGGTGAAGGTGACGCCTGTCGTCTGCTCGATGGCGGCGGTGATGATCTGGTCTTCCTGCTTGGAACCGGTGCCGCCCATCTTGAAGCGGTTGGCGCCGCCTTCCTTGGCGGCGTCGATGAATTCCTTTGCGGTTTTCTGCGGGGATTCGGTGTTCACCCACAGGATGAAGTTGTCCAGCGCCAGCATCGCCACCGGGGTCATGTCCTTCCAGGAGAAGGGAACGCCGGTCGCCAAGGGCGTGGTGAACAGGTTGGACAGGGTGATGATGATCTTGTGCGGGTTGCGGTTCGACGATTTGACGTCGAGGAAGCCTTCCGCACCGGCGCCGCCCGACTTGTTGATGACGACGATGGGCTGGGGCATCAGGTTGTTCTTCTGGATGATGCCCTGGATCATCCGCGCCATCTGGTCGGCGCCGCCGCCGGTTCCCGCCGGCACGACGAATTCGACCGATTTGGTCGGCTCCCAGGCCTGCGCCGCGTTCGAAAGCAGCAGGAGGCCGAGCGCACCGGCCAATGCGGTTCCGCCCGTAAACGCTCTTTTGCCGAGGGTTCTTCTGGCGGTCATTTTAAAAGTGAAGGGGTCAAAAGGGATCTTCCGCGCGCAGCGCGGGCGCTGTACGTCCTTCATGCCTCATTCCTTCCCTTTTGGGTGGCCGGGCTTCCGTCGGCACGGCTCATCATTTATGAATTCTATGGCGAGACGGATCGTTTGATTTGTAAACAGTCCGTGTGGCGTATGGTATGTGGCATCCCAGCTTTCTTCAACAGGAATGTCACAAGACAATCGGGGCCGTTCATGGGTTGCGGTGCGTCATTTCATACGAAATCGACGGCTAAATTCTTGTAGTTCACGGCAATTTCAAGAAATATCCAATGAGTTAACTCTTTTGAGTTAGCGCTGAAATTTCACGGACTACCTTGTTCGTCGGAGGGGTTGCTGTGACGGATTTGGCGCGCTTCAAAAATTAAATATCCTAAAATCGAACCATTTAAGGCCACACGGGGCTGGCTAGGCTCCTGTCCTGTCGAAAAGCGATTGAACGCACAGCAAACGGGACGCGCGATCCACGCATATTCCCGCCCTTTGCCACAAGCATGGCGCTTTAAAAAGGAAAGAGTAAAAGAACATGGAAGTTATGGCTATTGAGCTTCATCATCAGGATCACGCCGACGTCACGGGCTTTGTCTGCGATTCTGGTGCCGATGCGTTGTCGAATGCCGTCGAACAGTCCACTCCGGTGACCGGCGACAGCGTTGCGACGCCCGCCTCAATCCTCCAGATCCAGGCTCTTCAGACCACCGCCCAACCTCTGGCTCTGGCCGATGCCACAACCGCCGCCGCCACTGCGGCCAAGATCGTCGTGAACGCCTCCGGCACCGCCGCAGGCGGCGTGTCGCCCCATTTCAAACTGCTGGTGGACGGCACCGTGGTCGGCGAAGGCACCGCGGGCGGCGATGCCAAGGACTTTTCCTTTGACGCCAACGTGACCGCCGATCAGGCGCACAAGATTCAGATCCAATACGACAACGACGGCGCCGTCGATGGGCAGGACCGCAACCTGACGGTCAACGCCATCACCATCAACGGCAACAAGGTCACTCCGACCGACGCCTCCGTCTCTTACGACAAGGGTGCTCCCGACGGCCAGGACGTCGCACCGGGGCAGGCGAACCTGTGGTGGAACGGCACGCTGGCCGTCGCCGCACCGAAGGAGTTCTTCACGAGCACATCCGAGGCGGCCCGGGCGGCGCCCTCCGCACCGACCTCCGGTACTTCGGACTACCCGTCCACCCCGGCTTCGCAGATCTACTATGTGGACGCGACGCACGGCAACGACAGCAACTCCGGCCATGACCCGGACCAGGCCTGGAAGTCGCTGGACAAGGTGAACTCCACGACCTTCGCCGCCGGCTCGCTGGTCCTGTTCGAGCGTGGCGAGACCTGGCACGACAGCCTGCTGGCCTCCGCCTCCGGCACCTCCGACAAGCCGATCGTCTACGGCGCCTACGGCACCGGCGCCAACCCGGTGATCGAGGCCGCCAGCGGGTCCAGCTACGCCGTCAGCCTGAACAACAAGGACAACGTGACCTTCGACAGCCTGACCATGAAGGGTTCGGGCGACACCGGCCTGCTGCTCAACGGCGGGGCCGACAATGTAAAGGTCACCAACTCCGAGATCGTCGACAACCAGGGCTCCGGCGTGGTCATCAGCGGCACGTCGCACAACCTGCGCATCGACCATTCCACGATCGACGGCAACGGCGCCTACGGCATCGTCCACTATTCCGCCGACAACGCCGACCAGTACATCACCAACAGCGTCATCAGCGACAACGGCTGGCGGACCGATGGTGTGTACTCGGGCTGGAACGGCCGCATCCTGAGCGGCGAGATCGCGAACAACACGATCTTCAAC
>JAEYPE010000135.1 GCA_023411035.1 Pseudomonadota bacterium | reverse complement strand
CTGTCGTTGCATCCGATGGCGCGGGAGGTTTCCCGCGTGAGGGAGGCGATCAGGTCGCGCTTCTGGTCCAGGCTGCGGCCTTCGGTCAGCATGACGTGGATGAAGGGCATGGAGATCTCCGTAAGGCTCAGGTCTTGGAAGTGCGCGCGGTCAGGCGGGAAACCACCTGCCAGAGCAGCAGCAGGCTGGAGGTGCCGACGATCAGCCAGATGCCGATCGCCGCGGAGCGGGTGACGTCGCCGCCGGCCCAGGCGTCCCACAGCAGGGTGGTGACGACCGAGTTGTCGTTGCCCTGAAGCATCAGCGCGGTGGACAGCTCGCGCAGGGAATGCGAGGCGACCCAGACCCAGACGCCGAGCAGCGCCGGCAGGACGATGGGCAGCGTGATGCGCAGCATGACCTTGGCCGGCGAGCCGCCCGACGTGCGCCCGGCCTCCTCCAGCTCGTTGTGGAGCTGCAGCATCACGTTTCCGGCCAGACGCGCGCCGTAGGGCAGATACTGCGTCAGATAGCCGGCGACGATGATCCAGATGGTGCCGTAGATCGGAACCGCGCTGCCGAGGGCGAGATAGACGTAGATCAGGGCGACGCCGATCATCACACCCGGAATGGCCAGCGGGATGAAGGCGAGATTGTCGATGAAGACACGGCCCGGCAGACGGCTGCGCACCACCATCCAGGAGACCAGTCCCCCGAGGATCGTCACCAGCGTCGCCGCGACGACGGCCACGATCAGCGAGTTGGCGACCGAACCGACGAAGATGTCGCTCTCGAACAGGCCGGCGTGATTCTCCACGGTCAGCAGGCTGAAGCTGTCCAGGGTCGGGGCGGTGGGATAAGGCAGGAAGCTCATCCAGGCCAGCACGCCGAGCGGCAGAAGCAGCGCCACCAGCACATACAGGCCAAGGAGAGCGGTGACGGCCCACTTCCAGCGCCCGAGACTGTACATGCGCGGGCGGAAAGCCTTGCCGGTCACCGTCACGAAACGGCGCGACTGGGCCGTCATCCGGCGGTAGGCCCAGCCCATCGCCAGCAGCATCGCCAGGAACAGCATGGCCAGCGCGCTGACCTCGCCGTAAAGCGGCGCGCCGGTCGGCGAGTTGTTCATCAGATAGAAGACACGGGTGCTGAGGACGTAGATCCGCGACGGCATGCCGAGAGCGCCGGGGATGTCGAACAGCACGAAGCAGGCGATCAGGATGATGATGCCGGCGGTCGCCAGCGCCGGGGCGATCATCGGCAGGACCGTGCGCGTCACCGTCTTCAGGAATCCGGCGCCGCAGGTCCGCGCCGCCTCCTCCATGCTGGGATCGAGGTTGCGCAGCGTCGGCGCGACGATGAGGAAGGCCGTCGGCACCAGGGACAGGCCCTGGAGCAGGATCATCCCCGTCATCGTATAGGGGTTCAGCAGCGGCCCGTCGAGGAAGGGCCGCAGAATCTGGTTGATCAGACCGTTGCGCGGATTCCCCAGCAGCGCCCAGCCCAGGGCCAGAAGCAGCGGGGGAATCGCGATCGGAATCAGCACCATGACCCGGAATGCGGCGCGGCCGGGCACATCCGTCCGCTCCAAAACCCAGGCCAGCAGAAGCGCCGTGGACACCGCGACGACCGTCGCACCGACGGCGAACACCACCGTGTTGGACAGCAGGCTGAGGAACTCGACGTTGCCGTAGGCCTTGACGTAGTTCCCGAGCGTCCAGCCGTCATCCAGCGGGAAGCCGGTCGGGCGCAGGCTGCTGATGATGAGCGCCGCCAGGGGGGCGACGACAAGATAGGCGAGGATGGCGCCGAGAGTGAGCGTCGGCGTCCATTCCCTCCACCCCCGTCCGTTCCGGCGGACGGGTGCCGCCGAAACGGGGGAGTGCGTCGCGATGTCTGCGGGCATGGCCTCTGCCTACTTGGCCAACATGGCGTTGTACGCTTCGTAGATGCGCGCGTACTCGTCGTAACGGGACAGCGGGATCTCGGCGATCGTCTTGCCGGCGGCCATCTTGCCGTAGTTGGTCTCCGGAACGCGCAGGTTGCCGCGGCCCGTGGCCCCCTCATAGGCCAGCGCGCCCTCGGTGGTGGTCAGCCAGGCCGCGAACAGCTTGCCGCCGTCCGGGTTCTTTCCGCCCTTGGGCACGAAGGTGTAGATGGTGGTCACGGGGATCGGGTCCGGGGTCACCAGACTGATCGGGCCGCCCTTGCGGACGGTCGGCAGCGTGGCGTGCGCAGCGCCCCACCCCACGGCCAGCTCACCCGACGCCATCGACTGGACCATCGGGAAGGAACTCGGGAACAGCATGGGGTCCTGCTGCTTGAGCTTCTCGATGTAGGCGGTGGTCTTCTCCTCGCCCCACACGGCGGACAGCGAGGTTTCGGACTCCGACCGGTTCCACAGGCCGATGCGGCCCTTCCAGCGCGGGTCCAGCAGCGCCTCGAAGGTCTTCGGGGCCTCTTCCTCCTTCACCACCTTGTTGTTGTAGATGATGACGTAGGCGCTGGCGGCGATGGAAACCGCGTAGGGTTCCGGCGCCATCTCCTTGGCGACGCCCAGCGCGGCCCAGTCCACATTGACCAGCATGTCGCGCTTGGCCAGCTGCATCAGGATGGGCGGGCCGTTGGAGGCGACGTCGGCGGTGCGGCCGCCCCCCTGGGTTTCCTGGATGATGCGGGCGGCCATGGCGTTGCCGCCGGTGTCGCGCACATGCTGGAGTTCGACGCCCGGAAAACGCTCCTGGAACTTCTTGATGAGCGGCTTCATCTCCTCGGTCGGGCTGCTCTCGTACCAGAGGATCGGGCCGGCGGCGGCGGCCTTCTTGGCCAGCTCGTCGAGGGATTCCGCGCGGACCGCGGAAGCCATCGTCATGGCGCCGAGGGCCGTCACCGTGACGGCATAGGTCACAAAGCTTTTCATCGACAACTCACGTCCCTCCCGTTTTTGGTTCTGATATCAGGCGGTGATGATTGCGGTGCCGAGCGTGCGCGCGGCGATGCGGTCCTCGACCGGCTCCCAGCCGAGGCCGATGCGGTCCACGGGGACACGGATGGCGCCGTTGTCCGCGAGGATCACGGGTTCGACGATGTCCTCGTCGAAGTACTTGTCCGAACCGGAAATGTCGCCGGGCAGGTCGAAGGCGGCGAGGCTGCACAGCGCCACCGCACCGGCGCGGCCGATGCCGAACTCGTGCATGCCGCCGCACCACACGCCGATGCCGTTGGCCGCGGCCAGTTCGGCGATCGCCTTGGCTTCGCCGAAGCCGCCGACGCGCGGCGCCTTGATGTTGATGACCTTGCCGGCGCTGCTGTCGATCATGCGCCGGGCGTCGGCCACGGTTCGGACCGATTCGTCCAGGCAGATCGGGGTCGTCATCATGGTCTGAAGCCGGGCATGGTTGACCATGTCGTCCCACTCCAGCGGCTGCTCGATCATCATCAGGCCGAAGGCGTCGAGCTGCTTCAGATGCGCCGCGTCGGCCAGCGTGTAGGCCGAGTTGGCGTCGGCCATGACCGGCAGATCGGGGAAGCGCTCGCGCACCGCCCGCACCGGCTCCACGTCGAAGCCCGGCGCGATCTTCATCTTCACGCGGCGGTAGCCCTGGTCGACGTACTTCTGGATGGTGGCCAGCAGCTTGTCCAAATCGCGCTGGATGCCGAGGCTGACGCCGGACAGGATCTCCGGACGGGTGCCGCCCAGTTCGGCGGACAGCGAACGGCCGTTGGCCCGCGCCGCGAAGTCCCAGGCCGCCATCTCCAGCCCCGACTTGGCGAAGCCGTTGCCCTTGGTCCGCTCGTAGAGCTTGGCGAACTCGTAGGGGTTGGACCATTCCTTGCCGACGATCGCCGGCGCCAGGAAGTCCTTCATGATGTGCCAGCAGGTCTCGGTCGTCTCGCCCATGTAATAGGGCTCCGTCGGGGCGGCGCACTCGCCCCAGGCGGTGATGCCGTCCCCTTCCAGCTTGACCAGGATGTGGCGCAGGGCGTCGGCGCCGTGGGTGCTGGCCTTGAAGGGCGTGTGCAGGCTCATGGCCACGACGGACAGCGTGACTCGTTCGATCTTCATGATCGCGATTCCTCGGAAGACAGGCGGAGGGGCGTCACGCGACGAGCGCGGAGCCACCGTCGACGACGATATCGGTCAGGGCGATGTGGCTGGACTGGTCGGAGAGCAGGAACAGGATCGTGTTGGCGACGTCCTCCGGCTTGCCGACCTTGCGCAGCGGAATCGGCACGCGGTAGCGGTCGAGATTGCCGTCGATGTGCGCCTTGCGCATGGCGTCGGCCTGATCGCCCCAGGTGGCGGTGGCGATCGGGGTCTCGGTCACGCCCGGATGGACGACGTTGACCCGGACGCCCAGCGGCGCCAGTTCCAGGCCCAGGCACTTGGCGTAATATTCCGCGGCGGCCTTGGACGCGCCGTAGGCGCCCTGCCCGGTGCGGATGACCACCGTGGTCTGCGAGGCGACCACGACGATGCGGCCCGACCGGCGTTCGGCCATGCGGCGCGCCACCGACTGGGTGACGTTGAAGACGCCGGTGGCGTTGACCGCCAGACAGACGCCCCAGTCCGCCGCCGTCATCTCCAGCGCGGTCGCCGTGCGGAAGATGCCGGCGGCGTGGGCCAGCATGCCGATGGGGCCGAGTTCCTCGTCAGCCGAGGCGACCGCGGCATCGACCGCCGCGCGGTCCGACACGTCGAGCCGGTAGGCACGCCCGTCGCCGCCGGCGGCCTTGACCGCCGCCAGCGTCTCGTCCAGGCCGTCGGCCTTGAGATCGAGCAGCGCCACCTTGGCGCCCGCAGCCGCCAGCGCCACCGCCGTCGCCGCGCCCATTCCGCCGCCAGCACCCGTGACCAGAGCGACGGCGCCTTTGAATCCCGTGAGTTCCATGATCGGACTTTCCGCCTCAGCGCGCCGCCGGCGCAGCGGCGGCTCCTTCCACGATGGTGATCGAAATGTCGCCCAGGCCGTCGATGCCGCCGGTCACCCGGTCGCCGGGGACGATGGCGCCGACACCGGCGGGCGTGCCGGTCATGATCAGATCGCCGGGCTTCAGCGTCATCGAGCGCGACAGGGTCGAGACGATCTCCGGAACGTCCCAGATCAGCTCGGCGAGGTCGCCGTCCTGCTTCACCGCGCCGTTGACCGCGAGCCAGATCCGCCCCCGCGCCGGATGGCCGACCTTGGCGACGGGGTGCAGCGGCGCGACCGGGGCCGAGAGATCGAAGGCCTTGCCCCAGTCCCAGGGCCGCCCCTTGTCGCGGGCGTCGAGTTGAAGGTCGCGGCGCGTCAGGTCGATGCCGACGCCGTAGCCCCAGATCAGGCCGTTCGCCTCCTCCACCGGAACGTCGGCGCCTTCCTTGCCGATCGCCACGATCAGTTCGATCTCGTACTGGAAGTTGGCGGTTTCCGGCGGATAGGGAATGACCGCGCCGTCGTCGGTCACCGCGTCCGCCGGCTTGGTGAAGAAGAACGGCGGTTCGCGGTCCGGGTCCTTGCCCATTTCCCGCGCATGCGCCGCATAGTTGCGGCCAACGCAGAAAATGCGGCGCACCGGGAAGCGGACATCCTCACCGGCGACGGCGACGGACGCCTGCTGCGGCGGTGAAAAGGTGAATTGGCTCACGAAAGAACTCTCCGGCTGAGCGTTGGTTAGGCGTTGCTGCGGTCTTCGCGCCGCAGGCCGAGCTTTTTCTGGATCGACGGCCCCTACCCCGCAGGCGGCCGCGCCCTGCTGGAACGCGGGCTGTTCATGGTCGAAATCATCTGTGCGCCGATTGACAGTATGCTGAACGTGTGTATGCTGTCAATCGCTTTGCTGACAATTGGAATACGAACTGTTTGGATATGGCCTTTCGATGGTCGTACGGCCTTGCGAGGGGTGCACGGCGACCGCCGGCTCCAAACCGTTCCGGACGGCAGGCGGACGGCAGGCGGCATGGCGCTTTGCGGATTGCCGGAACGATACGACGCAACGAGGGGAGTGAACGGGTGCGGCTCTATGGATTTTTTCGCAGCAGCGCATCCTGGCGCGTGCGCATCGCCCTGAACTTCAAAGGGCTTCAGGCCGAACAGGTGTCCCGCCATCTGCGGCGGGGCGAGCAAAGGGACCTCGGATATCTGGCGCTCAACCCGCAGGGGTTGGTGCCCGCCCTGATTCCGGTCGACGGCCCGGTGCTGACCCAGTCGCTGGCGATCATCGAATGGCTGGAGGAGCGGCATCCCGAGCCGGCGCTTCTCCCGAGCGATCCGGATCGGCGCGCCAAGGTCCGGGCCTTCGCCCTGGCCATCGCCTGCGACATTCACCCCATCCAGAACCTGAAGGTGCTGGGACGCCTGCGCCACCTCGGCCTGCCCGAGGAGGAGGTCACGGGTTGGGCGCGATGGGTCATCGAGGAGGGCTTCGCCGCCATCGAGGCGATGATCGCCGACGAACCGGGACCCTTCGCTTTCGGCGACGCGCCGACGCTGGCGGATGTTTGCCTTGTCCCGCAACTCGGCAACGCCCGCCGCTTCGGCGTGGATGTGGAGCGGTTTCCCCGGCTGCTCGCCGCCGAGCGCGCGGCGATGGCGCTTCCGGCCTTCGCCGCGGCCTTACCCGAAAGGCAACCCGATGCCGAGTGACGCGACGGGCATGTCCATGGAACTCCTCTACGACCGGCCCGGACACCTCATCCGGCGGGCGCAGCAGATCGCCGTTTCGATCTTCATCGAGGAATGCGGCGGCCTGGACCTGACGCCGGTGCAGTACGCGGCGCTCGTCGCCGTCGGCAGCCACCCCGGCCTGGACGCGACGCGCCTGTCGGCGCTGGTCGCCCTGGACCGCTCGACGATCGGCAACGTGCTGGAACGCCTGGAGGGAAAGGGTCTGATCGTAAGGATCAATTCCCCGGAGGACCGGCGCCTGAAGCTCCTGCACATCACCGACGCGGGCATGGACGTCATCGGAAAGGCCGAACCCGGCGTGCGGCGCACCCAGGAACGGCTCCTCGCGCCGCTCGCGCCCGGAGACCGGGAGCGTTTCATCGCGCTGCTGACGCAGATCGTCGAACTCAACAACGACGCCTCACGGGTGCCTCAGGGCATGCCGCCGAAGCGCTGAGAGCGGCGGGGGGCGAACCGGGGCGCCCCCGTTACGAACAGGCACCGAGCGTCTCATTTTCTGATTGCATCGTGTTCTGATAATCAGAATACTGTTGTTCAGTATACTGTCAATATGCGCCATCAACGGCGGCGCCACCCAACAAAATACCCGCCGCCCGATCGAGCCGCATTTCAAGGAGGAAACCCCAATGTCCACGCAACTGGGCACGCTGGCCGAGCTGCCGACGGATTACGTCGAGGAGTTGGCCGCCATGAGCGTGACGCCGCTGTGGCCGTCGCTGCGCGCCGTCCTGCCTTACGGAAAGCCGAGCCGCAACACCAAGCCCTTCGCGTGGCGCTATGCCGCCATCCGCGACTATCTGATGCGCGCCGGCGAGCTGACCCCGATCGAAAAGGCCGAGCGCCGCGTGCTGGTGCTGGCCAACCCCGGCTTCGGGCTGGAACGGATGATGGCGACGCCCTCGATCTACGTGGGCCTTCAGTTGATCCTGCCGGGCGAAACCGCCCCCAACCACCGCCACTCGCCGAGCGCCGTGCGATTCGTGGTCGAGGGCAGCGGCGGCTTCACCTCGGTGAACGGCGAGAAGTGCCCGATGGAAAAGGGCGACCTGATCCTGACCCCGTCGGGCCTGTGGCACGAGCACGGCCATGAGGGCAGCGGTCCGGTGGTCTGGCTGGACGCCCTCGACCTGCCGCTGGTCTACTCCCTGGAAGCGTCCTACTGCATCGAAGGCGAATCGCAGGTCGTCCGCAACGCCGCCGACCGCTCGCAGACCGCCTACCGCCGCGCCGGTCTGGTGCCCTATGCGTCGCTCAACCAAACACCCGATCCCTACCCGCTGATCCGCTTCCCGTGGCGCGAGGTGCGGCAGAACCTGATCGACTTCAGCGCCGAGACCGGTCCCGGCGAGGCCGTCCAACTCGCCTACGTCAACCCGCAGACCGGCCGGGAATGCCTGCCGATCCTCGGCTTCTCGGCGCAGATGCTGCGTGCCGGCGAGGAGTTCGCGCCGCGCCGCCGCTCCGCCAGCAGCGTGATGCACGTCATCGAGGGGCGCGGCGAATCGGAAATCGACGGCGTCACCCTGCGCTGGGAAGAGGGCGACACCCTCGCCATTCCCACCCATGCCACGGTCCGGCACCGCGCCCAAGGCGGGGCTCCAGCCTTCATGTTTCATGTGGACGACGCGCCGCTGCACCGCAAGCTCGGCTTCTACGAGGAGTTTTGATCCATGGCCGACTACGTTTTCCCGGTCCCGCCGGTTCCCGCCGTGCCGGTGCGCGGCAGCGCCGCGCTCTACCCGGTCTCGCGGATCTTCTGCGTCGGGCGGAATTACGCCGCGCACGCCCGCGAGATGGGATTCGACCCCGACCGCGAGCCGCCGTTCTACTTCACCAAGCCGGCCAACGCGCTCGTGCTGTCCGGCGAAACCGTGCCCTACCCCAACAGCACCAAAAACTACCAATACGAGATGGAGTTGGTCATCGCCATCGGCCGCCCGGCCTTCCGGGTCCCGGTCGAAGAGGCGCTTGACGCAGTGTGGGGTTACGGCTGCGGTTTCGACATGACGCGCCGCGATCTGCAAATCCGGGCGCGCGAAATGGGCCGTCCGTGGGATCTCGGCAAGGCGTTCGAGAAGTCGGCGGTGATGGGCGAACTGGTGCCGGCCAGCGAGATCGGCCATCCGTCGAAGGGCGGGATACGCCTGTCGGTGAACGGCACGGTCAGGCAGCAGTCCGACCTTGGCGCGCTGATCTGGAGCGTGCCGGAGGTGGTGGCGCATCTGTCCCAGTACTATCACCTGGAACCCGGCGATCTGATCTACACCGGTACGCCGGAGGGCGTCGGGCCGGTGGTGTCCGGTGACCGGCTGGAAGGCGCGATCGACGGCGTGGGCACCATCGCGCTGACCATCGGCCCGCCCGAATAAGGGGCGCTGCGGATGGCGATTGGCAATGGGAAACGGCATCGTGCTACCTCTGAGTTGCGAATCCACTAGCGACTAGAGGCCCCCGATGCTTCCAGGCGACCTGCACCTCAAGCCCGGCCATCTGATCCGCCGGGCACACCAGATTGCCGTGTCCATCTTCCTGGAGGAATGCCGGGAGGTCGACATCACCCCGCCCCAGTACGCCGTGCTGAAGGTGCTGGAAACCATGCCCGACCTCGATCAGATCACCCTGGCGCATCAGGCGGCGCTCGACCGCTCGACCATCGGGTGGCTGGCCGAACGGCTGGAGGAAAAGGGCTGGGTGCGGCGGACGCCCGGCGTCCAGGACCGGCGGCAGAAGCTGCTGTCGCTGACCGACGAGGGGCGGCGCGTGCTGGCCCTCGTCGAGCCGGGGGTGGAGCGCACCCAGCAGCGTCTTCTGGCGCCGCTGTCTTCCGAAGAATGCCGCTCCTTCCTCGCCATGCTCCAGCGGATCGTCGACATCAACAACGAGGCCAGCCGCGCTCCCTTCAAAGACCGGCAGTAATCCAAACCAGCCCCGATGCTGACTGGGGACGCGCGGCGCTTCGGGCCGGCTGGAACCTTTTAATCAGTATACTGATGGTAAAATAATGCGCCGTTCCGGCGCGCCATCGAGACTATTGGAACGGGAGAAAACCATGTCCAACAGGGCGAAACTTACCGTGATCGTCGCCGGTGGCGGCATCGGCGGCCTGTCGGCTGCGCTGGGACTGGCCAACAAGGGCTGCCAGGTCACGGTGCTGGAGCAGGCTCCGGCCTTCGGGGAAATCGGCGCCGGCATCCAGATCGGCCCGAACGCCTTCCACGCCATGGATTACCTGGGCGTCGGACCGGCGGGCCGGGAGAAGGCGGTCTACATCGACAATCTGGTGATGATGGACGGCCTGACCGGCGACCGCATCGCCGCCATTCCGGTGGACGAACCGTTCCGCAAGCGCTTCGGCAACCCCTACGCCGTGGTTCACCGCGCCGACCTGCACGGCGTGCTTTACGACGCCTGCCGCACGCACGCGAACATCACGCTGGTCAACAACCAGCGCGTCGTCAGCTATGAGAACAGCGGCAACGGCGCCAGCGTGCGCACCGAGAGCGGCGAAACCTTCCGCGCCGATGCGGTGATCGGCGCCGACGGCGTGCGCTCGAAAATCCGCGAGCAACTGACCGGCGGCGACCAGCTGCGTCTGTCGGGCCACGTCGCCTACCGCGCCGTGCTGCCCATCGAGCTGATGCCCGAGGATCTGCGCTGGAACGCGGCGACGCTGTGGGCCGGCCCGAAGTGCCATATGGTTCACTACCCCTTGCAGGGTTGGAAGACCTTCAACCTCGTGGCGACGTTCCAGACCGAGGTTTCCGACGTCGGCACCAACGAGCCGGGCACGCGCGAAGAAATCCTCGGCCGCTTCGGCGACGTGGTGCCGAAAGCCCGCAAGCTGCTGGAGAAGCCCTCCGAATGGCGCCGCTGGGTGCTGGGCGACCGCGAGCCGATCGACAACTGGACCGATGGCCGGGTGACCCTGCTGGGCGACGCCGCGCATCCCACCCACCAGTATTTCGCCCAGGGCGCCTGCATGGCGCTGGAGGACGCCGTCTGTCTGGCCGACAAGGTGGAGAAGCACGAGGGCGACCTCACCGCCGCCTTCAATGCCTATCAGGAGGAGCGGATCGTGCGCGCCTATCGCGTGGTGCTGTCGTCCCGCATGCTGGGCAATGTCTACCACGCCACCGGCATCGAGCGGAAAATCCGCAACGCCTGGCTGGGCGCCAAGTCGCCGGAGGACTTCTACAACAGCCTGCAATGGCTGTACGGCGGCACCGGTCTTTCCGCCTATACAGCCTGATACACGAAGAGGAACAACACCGCGTCTCTGGGCGGCGTGCCCTGCCCGCCGCCCGCCGCAGCAGAGGCGCGGCTTCTGCTGCGGAACCGGGCTGGCGCGTCGCTCAGCCGGACCACCCCGCCCCCCTTCCGCCGTGCGGCGTGAAGTCCCCCAGGTTTTGACGGTCCCTCGGGCCGGTTCACCGCCCCAAAACTTTTCTCTTGACCTCAAGTTAACTTGAGGTTCTAGCCTGTCCGTAGTGGATCTGGGATACCAGAGCCGATCGTGGCACGAGCCGTGAAAGGCATCGATTCCCGAGTGCACCGAGGGAGGCGCCTGTGATCTCTCCGACGTCCGTCAATTGGACCATGCTCAACACGCTGCGAGCCATGCCGGGTCCCGAGGCCATGACGCCTCCGGCCTCGCTGCTCGCCATCACGAAGGCGGCAAGCCTGAAGCCGACCGTCGTGAGGCCGGCACTGGGCGAATTGGTCAGGCAGGGCCTTGCCCGGGAGTACGCCACGCAATGCGGTAAGCAATATGCACGAACGGTAAAGGGCAATCAGCAGATTCTGCAAATAAAAAGCTGGCTTCGATAGCTGATCGGAATCCCTAACGGATCAAACACCGGCATCTTCCGTTCCTGTTCTCTTCAATGGTGGACGGCTCGATAACGCCGATGGGCTCAGACCGTCTTCGGCTCAACGGGGAGAGACTGCATGGGCAAGGCACTCGAAGGCGTCAGGATTCTCGACTTTACCCATGTTCAGTCGGGTCCGACCTGCACCCAGCTTCTGGCGTGGCTCGGCGCCGACGTCATCAAGGTCGAGCGTCCGGGCGAGGGCGACATCACGCGCGGGCAGTTGCGTGACCTGCCCGACGCCGACAGCCTCTACTTCACCATGCTGAACCACAACAAGCGGTCCATCACGCTGGACACCAAGAACCCGGACGGCAAGCGCGTCCTGGAGGATCTGGTGCGCATCTGCGACGTGATGGTCGAGAATTTCGCCCCCGGCGTGCTCGACCGCATGGGCCTGACCTGGGAGCGCATCCAGGAACTCAACCCGCGCATCATCGTCGCCTCGGTCAAGGGCTTCGGCCCCGGTCCCTACGAGGACTGCAAGGTCTATGAGAACGTCGCGCAGTGCGCCGGCGGCTCGGCCTCGACGACCGGCTTCGACGACGGCCCGCCGATGGTCACCGGCGCCCAGATCGGCGACAGCGGCACCGGCCTGCACCTGGCGCTCGGCATCGTCACGGCGCTCTACCAGCGCACCCACACCGGGCGCGGCCAGAAGGTGCTGGCGGCCATGCAGGACGCCGTGCTCAACCTCTGCCGGGTCAAGCTGCGCGACCAGCAGCGGCTGGCCCACGGCCCGCTGAAGGAGTACCCGCAGTACCCCAACGGCGAGTTCGGCGACACCGTGCCGCGCGCCGGCAACGCCTCGGGCGGCGGCCAGCCGGGGTGGATCGTCAAGTGCAAGGGCTGGGAGAGCGACCCCAACGCCTACATCTACTTCATCACCCAGGCACCGGTGTGGGGCAAGATCTGCGAGGTCATCGGCAAGCCGGAGTGGGCCACCGACCCGGACTACGCGACGCCCGCCGCGCGGCTGCCGCGCCTGAAGGCGATCTTCGCGGCGGTCGAGGAGTGGACCATGACCAAGACGAAGTTCGAGGCCATGGAGATCCTGAACAAGTACGACATCCCCTGCGGCCCCATCCTGTCGATGAAGGAGCTGGCGGAGGACCAGTCGCTGCGCGAGACCGGCACCATCGTCGAGGTCGATCACCCCACGCGCGGCACGTACCTGTCGGTCGGCAACCCGATCAAGCTGTCGGACAGCCCGACCGAGGTCACCCGCTCCCCG
>JAEYPE010000132.1 GCA_023411035.1 Pseudomonadota bacterium | reverse complement strand
GCCAGACGGGCCTCGGCGGCCCGCCAACGCGGGTCGTCGGAGCCGAAGCGGTCGGGGGGTTGCCAAGGCGCCGCGCCGAGGCTGTACTGGCGGGGGTCGGTGGCGTCGCCGATCAGCGGCCGCTGCGTCCGCAAGGCCTTCGGGTCGCGCCGGGCGAGCTTGGCGGCCCGGCGCCCGTAATCGCCCTCGTAGGCCCGCTCGAACAGGTCTTCGGCCGTCTGGAAGCCGCGGGAGTCCAGCCAGTTGGCCAGCCGCCCGCAGAAGCGTCCGACCCGCTCGAACACCCGCTGGGCACGCGGGCCGCTGCGGTCGCGCCGCGCCGCCCAGGCGCCGAAGGCGTAGGCGACCCGTTCGCGGTGCGACAGCTGCTCGGTGCCCGGGAACTCCTCGGCCAGCACCTGCTGGTCCTTCTCGCTGAGCAGCGCCTCCAGGCTGTGCCAGCCCTCGTGGTAGACGGTGTCGAGCGGGTCGAACCGGGCGACGTCCATGGAGATGGACGCCAGCCCCTTCGCGCGCTCGAACATGCCGGCCACGCGGATGCGGCCGTCGCTCGCCGCACCGCTGGCCACCAGGGCGGCGCCTTCTCCCCATAGCTCCTGGACCGCCGTGACGCCGATGGTCGGGTTGAGGCGCCGCGCCGCCTGCAGCAGTTGCCGGCGGAAGGCGGCGATGTCGCGCGCCGCCTCCTCGGGCACGCGGACGCCGAGATCGCCGAGACGGGCCACGGCGTGCGTCGCCTCGACGCTCGCCGCCCGGTAGAGGTGCGCGGCGTCATCGAAGGCGGCGACGGCGTCGTGGGGCACGCCGGCGCGCGCCAGCACCCTCTGGGCGCGGCGGCGCGCCTTGGGGAGGCCGCCCTCCGCGAGGACGGCGAGCGCGGCCTCGACCGCCTTCCCGCGGCCCCGCTTCGCCGCCCGCCACACGGCGCGCCGGGCATCCTCGCAGCGCGCCCAGGCCGAAGATTCCGACGTCATGGACAGCGCGTAATCCTCCGCCGGCGTGCGGTGCGGCGGGCGGCGAAGCGCGAACGTGGTGTCCTCCGAGTCGCCGGAAACGGTCATCGAAACGTCGCTCATCGGTCTTCTCCCGCCGCGAAGGCGTTCGTGGGGTCGTCGGAATAGGGGGCATCGCCGGGCGTCGGTCCGGCGGCTTCGAAGGCGGCGCGCTCCAGCGCCGCAGCGGGATCGGCCCCGGCGGCCAGGGCGGCGGCGAGGCTGTCGGCGTAAGCGTCGGCCGCCGCCTCGAGGGCGTACCCGGGCAGGCCGAGACGGCGCAGACGGTGGAGGAGCGGATCGACGGGCGCCGGCTCGCGACGGGGACTCCCGGAAGCGTGCATCCGGCTTGCGTCCTCAACGCGTATCATGCTTTTGCTCATGCCGTTCGGCCCCGCTTGGCCGAGAGACGTGTCAAGGACCCATGCTCAGTTACCTGCCCACCGAGTCCGAGCGCCCGCCGGCCGATCCCCCGCGCCCCTGCCTGCTGCTCATGCCGGCGGAGATGGCGCTGCTGCTGGAGGACCGGCCCGGCCCCCGCGCCCGGCCGGTGGTCACCGAGCGCGCGACGCCGGGCGGACCGCGGCGCTGCTTCCTCGGCTTGGCCGTCAGCGCCCAGACGGCGTGGGAGGTGGCGGCCCATGGACGGATCGATCCCGGCCTCAATCCCGGCCGCCGCAGCGAAAGCGGCCTCGCCCCGCGGACGCTTCAGCCCGCCGCGGACATCCGGCTCGACTGGTGCCGGATCGCGAGCATTCTTCAGCCGGCCCGGGAAATCGCGGCGCTGTCCTGGATCTGCGTGATCGACGAGGACGAGCCGGACGCGACGCTCCGCTCCGGCATTCGCGGCACCCGCTGAAGCGCTCACGACCGGCGGGTCCCGGAGGACCGCCGCTGCCCGCCGCGAGCCGGCCCCGTGCTGCGGGACGAGCGCGAACGCCCGTTTCCACCCCGGCCGGCGCCGCCCGTCCGCCCGCCGCATTCCTCGAAGCGCGCCTTGTGCTCGTCGATGAAGGCGGAGGCCTCGCCCGCGCTCATCGCTGCGAGCCGCTCCGGGGACAGCGTTAGGCCGAGACGCTCCGCGATGGCGGCGACGAACGCCCGCTGACCGGGCGCGGCGGGACGGGACCCTGATGGTTCGGGTGGACGGCCGTTGGCGCGGATCGCCTCGAACTGGCGCAGGATGCGCTCCCGGGCGTCCTCCAGCACCTGCTCGGCCAGACGGTCGGCGCCGCGCGAGTCGCGCGCCCGCTCGATGCGGTCGAGATCCATCTCGAGAAGCGCCGTCGTCTCGGGCTGCACCAACTCGGGGACCATGGGCAAGAGGGCCTCCACGAGCATGATGCCCTGGCCGGAGAGGTCGATGGGCGGCGTTCCCTTGCCGCGGGCCCGGCCGCGCTCGACGAGCTGGGACGCGATCAGCTCCTTGATCACCGTCTCGCGCGTCGCCGGGGTGCCGACGCCTTTGGAGCTCTTCAGGATCTCGCGCAGATGCTCCTTGTCGGGCGGGACGAGGCGATGCACCTCCAGCATCGCCTCCAGGATGCTGGTCTCGGTGTAGGGGACGGGCGGCCGGGTCCGCTTGTCCTCGAGGCGGGCGGCCGACACGGTGCCGGTCTCGCCGTCGGCCACCGGCGTCAGGCGGTCCGTCTCGCCGCCCTCCTCCTCCGCCTCGCCGTCCTCGGCTCCGAACAGCACGCGCCAGCCCGGCTCCGTCTCGACGGTGCCGGCGGCCCGGAACAGGCGGTCCCGGCAGGGGCCGGACCGCGGAACCATGCTGACCGTCGTGCGCAGACCCTGCGCCGAGGGCATGAAGGCCGCCACGTAGCGCTGCGCGATCAGCCGGTAGGCCTTCGCCTCATCCTCCGTCAGGCGCAGGCCGTCGGCCGGAACGTCGGTGGGGATGATGGCGGTGTGGCTGGCCTCCGCCACCTGCCGGTCGTTGACCACGGAGCGCCGCACCGTGAGGCGGCCGTCCAGGCGGTCGATCGCCGAGCGGAAGGGTTCGCCGAGGCCGCGCAGCTGCTCCATGATCCGTGGCGCCTTCTCCACGTCGGAGGAGGCGACCACCGTCAGCTCGGAGCGCGGGTAGGTGATCAGGCCCTTGTCCTGGTAGAGCCCCTGCAGGATCTCGGCGGACCTGTCGCCCGACCACCCCCACAGCGCGCCGGCCTTGGTCAGAAAGCTGGTCTTGGAGAACAGCTTGGGCGGCGCGGTCTCGACCGGCTTCTGCTCCACGGTCAGCGGTTCGGCGATGCCCTGGGCCGCCTCGGCGAGGGCCAGGGCGGCCGCGCGGTCGGTCAGGCGCTCCTCGGCGGACGGGGCGTGGCGTAACGTGACGGTGCCCGCCCGCACCCGGACCTCGGCGAGGATCTCGAAGTAGGCGACCTCGCGGAAGTCGCGGATCTCGACGTGCCGGCGGTGCAGGATGCCCAGCACCGCTCCCTTGACCCGGCCCATCGGCCAGTAGCCCTTGCCGAGATCGCCCGGGCGCAGGAAGACCGAACAGGCGACGGTGTGGTTGGTGCCCTCCCACAGGTCGATGACCGACCGGGCCCGGCCGGCGACGAAGCGGCCGTAATACTGGTCGGGGTCCTTGAGGGCGAGGAAGGCGGCGCGCTGCGGTCCCGGATTGGATTCCGCGCAGATCATCCTCTTCACGGCGCGCGGCCGGGCGCCGGTCAGCTCGAGAAAATGGCGCCAGATCGTCTCGCCCTCGCGGTCCGGATCGCTGGCGCCGATCACCATGGCGCACTGCGGCAGCAGCTTCTTCGCGGCGGCGATCTGGCGCTTGCACTTGGGATCGTCGGAGGGCAGCACGCGCGGCCGCGCGTTGATGTGCGGCCAGACCTTGGAGCGCCAGTCGCGGAACTCCTCGCCTTCGTCGCGGGGTTCCTCCAGACGGTCGACATGCCCCCAGCCCCAGATGATCACCGCCCGCCCGAGCGGGCTCCTGGCGACCTCGATGTAGCCGTCGCGCATCGCTCCCCCGCCCAGGGCGGCGGCGTACTGCTCGGCCTGGATCTTCTTCTCGGCGAGGATTCCGACATCGAATTGGGGAGCGGCCATCACGGGTCCTTCTTCAGCAACCAGGGGCGTGCGGGGCGGCATCCCGGCGCACGCGGACGAAATGCTTGTAGACGGAGCAGGCATAGCCCCGTTTGCGGTGCTCGGGACCGGCGCTTCCGGCGTGGTAGCGGCCGACCGCTTCGTCCCAGCTTCCTGTCGACGCGTAGAGGGAGAGCAGGAAGCGCGCTCCATAGGCGGCGTTGAGATCGGGGTCGAAGGCGTCGTCGAGCGTGACGAAGGCGTCCGGGTGATGCTTCAGGTTGATCTGGACGCAGCCGACATCGATGCTGCGGACGCCGTCGGCGAGCAGCCGGCGCACCGTCTGGACGGCCATGCGCCGGCTGCCGAAGCGCATGGGACGCCCCGCGGCGTTGATGGTCCAGGCCCAGACGCGCGGTTCGCCGCCGGTGCTGAGGCCGGACTCAACGCGGCCGACCGCCAGCAGCAGCCCGGACGGAATGCCGACGAGGCGCTCCACCCGTTCGATCGCCTCTTCGCAGGAGTTGGAAGGGGAGCGGGCTTGCGTTTCCGTGACGGACGACACCGTTGCGGCGAGAACGGCGGCAAGCAGCCCCGTCACGCGCGGGCACGCCGCCCGCCGCTCACCGGCTCTGTTCTTCCTGTTCGGCCACCACCATACGTTCATGCCTTGAGCATGCAGGTACGGCGGTGCGGGGTTCGAGCACCCGCGAACAGCTTTTCTCGGCGGGAATTTTAAGCTGGCGGAGGGGCGTCAGGCCTCACCGTCTGGGAGCGGTAGGGGCTGGAGAGGCGAGCTTTAACGCTCGGGTGTGGCACTTCTCCGACGCCTTGAATTTCATCGGCGGTCCGGTCGCCGACGCCTCGGTTCGAAAGCAATGGTTGGGCGTTTCGCTACGGAGAGGCGCGGCTGGGTCGGCTGGGTACGAGGGGAGATCGCTGCTCTGGCGAAGGGCGGGTAAAAGTTACCGGTGGGGCGTACAGCCCCGCCGGCCCTTTTTTTCGGTCGCAGAAACCGGTAGTTGTTTTCGGCTGAGCTGACGTTCGCACATCCCGGACCTGCTTCCTCTTGTAGTTCTTCCCACTTACGTCGAACAGTCTTCCGTCTCTTTTTTATCGATTTCGGTCACTTTGCATGGATTCCCAAATATCCGTGAGGGGCGCTCGCTCTCAGATTCGAGTGGAAGTTCTACGACACCTCTTGCAAATTCGTCCATTTGCCAGCCGGTGACTATTACCGAACAACGATCCCCGTACCAAGGGTTGCTGAACACATGAGTTTTAGAGCTTAGGTAGCCTTCGAGCGGCGAGGCAAGCTCACGGATGGAGGCCTGCATGGACTTTCTAAAAAATTCGACAAGCCGGACTACAGGTTGGAAGAGTTGGGGCACCAAGTCCACTTGCACGCCGGGGATGACAGCGTGGAAGGTATCTACCTCGTGGAAAAGCAGGGTACTCGTCGGATACATCAAGCGCCGCTCCCCGGCGAGAAACAAAAGTGTGCAGGACGAAGCACACTGCTCACCGACAGGGATCTCCGTGATGACCATAGCATGAGGACGCATGTTCTTGATGGCGCTGACCATGACATCCGTAGGTATAACATCGCCGCCGGTCGACGCGGTTACGAGGTGGATGATCGGTCGTTTGATCTGGTCCTGTTCCTGAGCTGATGCTATAGCGTTTTCGAGAGCTTTCCTTAGAAGAACTCCGTCCCCCAGATCGATCCCATGAGTAGCGTAGATCTTGGTGATGGTCTTATGTCTCAAAGGATCTGCTGCCGTCTCCACACGATAGCGTTGTTCATTTGGTTGGGAGGCAAATCGATCGGCGATGTAAAAAAACGGATAGGGGAACGCAAGAAGGAGGGCAACAAAAGCAGCCACAATACCGGCGATGCATCGGCTCTTCCAGTTGCTCGGCTTTGGAGGCGTCCGACGCAGGTATCGCTCAATCAGTTTGGCGCCACATACGAAGGGGAATCCGGCAACGACGGCGAGGGTCGGGAGAGCCGCCCAAAGCGAGATCTGGACGTGCATGAGGCCAGCCAAACAAATCAGCGCAATCCATGTGCACAATACGGTGTGAAGGAACATTGCCACATAGCGCCATAGGTTGTCCTTCAGCCGATCACTCCAAGGTTTGGCGGCGAAATCACTCATTATGTCAGGCCTCCGATTGCTCCAGTTGTGGTCATAATAACAAAGGCAACCAGGATGCGCGAGCCGTTCTGGCTTTCTTCGTCATGTGCGTCGAAATATGACCTAGTGCGCGCCGCTGGTTTGACTGACTGGGGTAGGTGTCGTGAAAGGGCGTGAGATGGCTACGGATTGGGCTTTGATCAGACTGATGATGGAAAGCGCCATTACCTCTTGTGAACGGCTGGAGGCGCTGGGGCTGACCGAAGATGATCGTGCGGCTACTGGTGATGTGAATGGACAGACGGTTTCCGTGTTCGATGCCCTGACCAGCGCATGGACCTATCCAGAAGCACTCCGCTACCAGATCATCCATGAGCGGCATGCGGCAGGCGTCGATCAAGCCTACGTGCCAGAGACAGCCCGCGTCTTGGTCAACGTCGCTCAGGCGTGCGCCGAGTTGATCGGCACGGGCAAAGTCGCCCCAGCGGACCTGCAATGCCGAGCGATGGCGCGTTGGTACGGGGAGCATGCCATCCCTCTCATCGAGAAGGCTGTTCAACGGAAAGCTGAGAGCAGCCCTGACTGATCCAAGAGGTGTGCTGAGCAGTGCGGAGCGACCGACGGCGGTCTCGAGAGGGCGCGGAAAGGACGGCTGCACGTTGATAGAGCCACTCGGGGTCACTACACGAAAGTGCGCAAATTGTCCTGGATGTGAGAACGCGGCGTGAACTTAAGCTCAGCTACGCTTTATCGTCCCCTCGTTGAGTGGCGAAACCGGTCTGCCCCTGGCTTGGAAACTGAAGGCTGCCGACCGGGACGTCGCGCTTTGGGCGCTGTCTCGGTCGGGCGCGTTGTGTGCTGCAACCGACCAGTTCGACCCGTCGTGAAAACGAGCCCCTATCGCGACGCTTGATCTGGGGGTGGCCGGTTCCGGCATTCAGGCCCACAACCACGGGCTTGCCGCCGCCTGTTCTGTTTAACGAGGCCGGCGCTCTTCAAACATCATCTCTTCGAGCCGATTGCCGAGGCGGTCCGGATCATCAATCCACGGGCTATAAGCGACGAATCCCTCAGATACCAATCGGTCGTCCTTCCGTCGGCGGGGCTCCGCCTTGATGTCAGCGGGGTTCCTTATTAGCCAAGTGATGAACTTCACCAGGGCGCCCACGATAAGGGCCAGCACGATCAGTCCTTCCATGTCCGCCTTCATCGCTTTCCATTGTTGTTCGTCCAAGTTACTCAACCGAGCGGAGTTGCATAGGACAATCTCATGTTCAATGTGCGGGCTTGTGCCTTAAACGGACGAGCATCGTCGGCTGGTTCGCTGGCACGCGCCGAGTGGCCGATTCCCGGTGGCGCCGCGGGTGCTGGTGGATGCGCGGCAGCGACGGCTGGGAGCGAGTCGACGGCGAGCTGGTCGCGTGGCTGCCGTGTTCGCTTGAGGCGTCCACGGACGAGGCGCCGTAGGTATGCGTGTGCTCGTCGCATGATCCTCTCGCAAAAGTCCAACCCCTAAGCCGGATATCTGTGTTATGTCGCGTCTCGCCTGCCCAATGCAGGAGTGGTGGTGATGGTCATCGCCATGCAGCCTCGGTCCATGCCCAACTGAGAATGACGAATGCCCAAGCTCAGCACGGATCTCATCGGCCGCGTGAAGCGCCTTCCCCTGAAGCCCTCGGCGACGGCGGCGCTGCTGCCGATGTTCGAGGCGGTCAGCAACGGGCTGCACGCCATTGATGATCGTTATGGCGACAAGGCGAAGGAGAACGGTCGCCTTGACATCGAGGTGCTGCGGGACGACCCGGCGACGGAGTCGTCGTCGGTCGTTGGGTTCGTCATTACCGATAACGGCGTTGGCCTCAACGAGGATAATTTCGCGTCATTTCTGCGGCCCGACTCCCAGCACAAGATCGAGCGCGGCGGCAAGGGGGTGGGCCGCCTTGGCTGGCTGAAAGTGTTCAGCGGTATTCGCGTCGATAGCACGTATGACGCCGGCGCTCCGAATGCCTCGGATCTGCGCGCTCGCTCGTTTGATTTTGTGCTGACCAACGACGAGCAGGTGGTTTTGCGGGACGGAGCGTCCCCCTCGCCGACCGGCCCGGGCACTCGGGTCAGCCTCACGGGGTTTGACTCCATCTATGGGAACAAGTGCCCGGTTGAACCGGCAACCATCCGGCAGCGCATCATCGGACACTTCATGCAGGTGCTGGCGACCGGTGTCGCCCCGGCCATCGTTGTCCATGACGGCGACGTGGCCACGGACCTGCGCACAGCGTTCAAGGAACTGATCAAGGACACCTTGGAAGAGAAGGTCACCGTCAAGGTTGACGACGACGAAGAGGTCACCCTGACGCTTCGGCATATGCGCGCTGCCAAGTCGATCCGGCCGGATGCGAACCACAAGAACTACAATTGGCTGTTCATGTCCGCGCACCAGCGCGCCGTGGAGGACACTGGCATCGACGAAGCCATCGGCTTGAAAGCCCTGGGCGGCGAAGAGGTGTATGTCGGTTGCGTCTACGGTGACCACCTGGACGCGCACGTCAACGCGGAGCGCACGGCGTTCACTTTCAGTGCGGACGAGAGCAAGGCGATCCGGCGGGCGCTCGTGGGATCCATCATGACCTACCTGAAGGATTATGTGTCCGCGGTGAAGGAAAAGAAACGGGCCACCGCCAAGCGGGTCGTGGAGGAATATCCGCAGTTCCTCTATCTGAACGGCGAAATGGAGTCCTTCATCGACAATCTGGCTCCGGGTGCCGCGACGAAGGAGCAGGTTTACGTCGAAATGTGTCGGGACCGCTTTCGCAAGACGAACGCCGCCCACAAGATGGAAGCTGCGTTCAAGAAGGCTGCTGCTTATACCGACGAAGTGGCGAACCAGATGGAGAAGTACCGGCACTTCGTGGAGGAGCAGCAGAAGGGGGTGCTCGCCGAGTATGTTCTGTTGCGCAAGTCCGTCATTGACATTCTCGACAAATACATGGGTTTCCGGGAGGACGGCGAAAAGCATTATCTGGAGGAGGCCATCCACAACCTCGTGGTCCCCATGAGGACGGATTCGGCCAAGTTGGAAATCAAGGACCACCACCTCTGGCTTCTGGACGATCGGCTGGCCTTTTTTGCGTACTTCGCCTCCGACAAGGCGCTGAAAACCTACACCGACGACGAGTCTAAGGACCGTCCAGACATTGCGTTCTTCTATGACACCTGCTTTGCCTGGCAGGAGCGGGATGCTGGCAACACCGTCGTCTTGGTTGAATTCAAGCGCCCGGGGCGCGACAACTACAACGGAGAGGACAACCCTGTTCGCCAATTGATCGGCTACATCAGGAAGATCCAGACCTCGAACTCATTGCGGGATTCCGAGGGCCGCGTGTTTTCCCCGAGGCTTAAGAGCGCTGCCTTCCACTGCTACATCGTGGCGGACATTACGGACAGCCTGCTCGACGCTTGTCTTGGGTACTCGTTCAATCCCACCCCAGACGGTGAAGGTCTCGTTGGCTACCTGCGGAGCCCGGATGCCTTCGTCGAGATCATCTCCTATGCGAAGCTGCTGAGCGATGCGAAGATGCGCAACGCCATCTTCTTCCAGAAGCTTGGGCTGACAGACCTCGATCAGGCTGCCGTGAGTGCGCCGATGCCGGACGAAGCGGCCAACGAGGACGAAGACGTCGGTGCAGCAGCGGATTGATGCTGCGGGCGGTTTCCCACCGCCCGCCGCGATCCAAGTTGTAAATCTCCGCTTTCCATAAAAGCCGTTCGGCGACTCGGTTGTGGATGCCGCCCCCCAGGGGACTCAGCGGCTTCCCTTGTGGGATGGGATCATTTTTTCAGCCAGACCCAGAACCGCCATGTCACTCCACGGGAGTTTGGTCTTGCCAAGGACACGTTATCCGCGATCCCCTGCCCGAAGGCGCAGCGGGAACGGAGGGTGAGCGATGGCGGACAGCATGGTAGGCGAGCGGTTGCGATTCCTGGTCCGCGGCAGCCAGGGCGACCCGTACACGGTCTCCTTCGCGACCGGCGCGGACGGCGAGGTGAGTTCGGCCTGCACCTGCATGGCCGGGCGCACGGGGCGCTTCTGCAAGCACCGCGTCGCCCTACTCGACGGCGACGTCTCCGACCTCCTGTCCGACAACGGCCAGGACGTGGCCCGCCTGCGCGAGCAGCTCGCCGGCACCGCGCTGGAACGCGCCCACCAGGAGATGGTTCGGATCGGCGGGCGGGACGGCTACCAGGCCCTCGAGCAAGCCTCCCGCGAAGCCTCCCTGCTGCGCCAGAAGGTGCGGGTGTGCGCCGACATCGCCGGCACCGGCATCACGGCCGGCATGATCGGCGTGGTCGTGGAAACCCTGACGCCGGCCGGCCGCGGCGCCAGCTTCACCGATCTGGCCGATACCGCCTACTTGGTGCGCTTCACCAAGGTCTCGCTGAAAGAATGGGAGGAGACCTTGCCGGCGGCGCCGCCGCACAAGCCGGTCGGCGCCGAGCTGTGGCTGCGCGCGGAGGAGATCGAGCCGCTCGGCGAGGGGTAAGCCCGGTCGCAGACAGGGGCGGGCGGTGGCCATTATCACCGCCTCACTTCGGTTGCCAGCGGACCTACCGCCCGGTGTAGTCGTCGACCTCGGGGGGTGCCGCTCTTCAGAATGCCCGGAGGTCGTCGAAATCGCTAAAGCCGTGGCCACGCCGACCTTGGAGCTGTCGCGAAAAGGCGGAGACTCCTGTTCGCAACGGCGCTGGACGGGCCGACGCGCGAGTATGGTAGTGTCTCCTCGTCGCTCATCTTTCTCGCGTGCCGTGCATGTCCCACTTGATGCTTCTGTGCCGAATAATGACGTTGCTGCTGCCGTTTGTTCTGGTGGCGGGCTGCACCGTTGCAGTTCATGGCGAGGAAGCCTTTCGTCGGCAAGCAGAGCGCCGACTCACGTCGGCCCCGACGCCGGTCGAAGAGGCCTACCGCTGCTTCCTCAGCCGCGGCATCAATCCCGGCTATCAGCAGCTTTACCCGGAGCGCGGCGAGGCGGTGTGGTCCTTCACTGCTGGCGGTACTTTCCTATCCCTGGTCACCTTTCGGCGCGTCCAGGCCAATCTGACCGAGGTGGAGGTCTTCGGCCTGCGCGGTGGCGACAGTACCCATTGGCCCGAGGTGATCCTGAACGAGCGTGTGATGCCCTGCCTGCGTGGTTAGGACAACCTCAGCCGGCGCGCAATACCCGCTTCCCTATGGGTGGAACGTTGCCTGAGATTTACCTGTCGCGAAAGGGCGCAGAAAGGAGCGCTGGAGCGTGGCGGAGCTCACGTTCATGCCGCGTTCCCCCATCCCGGTCGTTTTGCGCACTTTCGTGTAGTGACCCCAGCTGCTTTGTCCCGGCGACAGGGTTCGAAGGAAGGCGTCAGTTGGAGCGGCAAGATGTCATCGGCGAAGGATGGCGCTACTCCCAGACGTCCGGAGTGTCCTGGCCGATCTCTCGGAAGCGCTTCTTCGACCGGCCACCACGAGGACGCGGTGCGGCCCGTGCGCCAGCGGGATCAGCTGCTACCCGGCCCCAAAGCTTTCGGACGGCCGAATAGCGGGCGGAGAGCGTCACCAACGCCGCGTCCAAGGCACCGTAACGCCACAGCCGATCGTCGGCCTGCCGCACCGCCAGGGGGTTGGGAGCCATGATCCCATCGCGGTCCAATCGGAACAGCCGCTGCACCGCCTCAGCTTCGCGGCCGGCGCCGAGCTCGTCGGCGAGAACCGCCAAGGCCAATGCCGGGGACAGGCTTCGCCCATGCTCACAGTGGATGGCCAGCGTGGCGTCGGGCTGGCCGGCGCGGATCGTCCGCGCGAAATCGATCACGGTGGCGATCTGCTCGTCCGTTGGCCCGCGCTGCGCCCCCAGCCGCGGCACGCCGATGTCGTCGGAGCGCAGGGCCAGCATGGCGTCCACATCGCCCAGGACGGCCTGCGCTATCGCGGTGTCGAGGGTTTCGAACGATCCGCGATCGGCATGCATGCGCACCGAGATCACGGCATCGGCGCCTTCCGCGGCCCCGTCCTCGATTTCGGCACGCGACCACACGAACACCTTCATCGCCATATTCCGCTCCACTCCGCACGCGCCCGCGGTTCCCATTCTCCAGCTGTCAGCCAACCCCTTCGAGAACCTGGAGGAGGCAGCGCACCAGGAAAGCGACGATACGGCACTTGCCGGATGTTCTCAATGCGTTCGCATTCCCGCCCCTCGCCGCTGGAATTCGCCTTGGATGCCCTCTCACCGGCAACGCGTTCGCGTCCCATATGACGTGGACAGGATTGCCCGCCGCCGGCGTGCATCCGGAACGCAGAACGGGAGGCGGCCATGCCGGAACACCGCAGCGTCAGCCGCCGCACCCTGATGGCGGGCATGGCCACGCTGAGCACCACAGTCCTGCTCTCCAGACCGGCCCGACCTGCGACCCTCGTCCCGACGCCCGGCCAGACGGAAGGCCCGTTCTACCCGACCAGCCTGCCCGCGGACGTCGACCACGACCTCGTCCGGGTTCACGGGGCCGCCGCCCAGGCACTGGGCACCGTCGCCCACATCGGAGGGCGGATCCTCGACCGCGCCGGGCGGCCGGTCTCCGGCGCGGTGGTCGAAATCTGGCAGTGCGACGCCCAGGGGATCTACCGGCATCCGCGGGCACCCGGTCACGACCGGTTCGACGGTAACTTCCAGGGCTACGGGCGGGCGGCGGTCGCCCTGGACGGAGTCTACCGGTTCCGGACGATCAAGCCGGTGCCCTATCCCGGCCGCACGCCGCACATCCATTACGCGGTGATCGTGCCCGGCACCGGGCGGTTCGTGACGCAGATGTACGTCGCGGGAGAACCGCTGAACGCCCGCGACGGCCTGCTGAACGCCATCCGCGACCCGCAGGCGCGCCGCAGCGTGATCATTCCGTTGACCCCGGCGGACGGCCGCGAGGCGGGCGCCGTCCAGGGCACCTTCGACATCGTCCTCGACCTCTGACACTCCGTTGGGGATCGGTCTCCGCTCTCCACACCGGCGAGCGGTCCGATCCACCAAGCCGGCACCGCGTCAGAGAACGTGTTCGCTCGGCAGATGCGGCGGTTCGGCAACCAGGGCAGGACGCGGCACGGGCACGTGCATCGGGGCGGGCCGTGTGGAGGCCTGCCACCGGTCGAGGAATGTCCCGAGATGTGGTCGGTCGGCGCGCTCGCGCACGAGGCACTCCACCAAGCTGTCGACGCTGGCGTTGTGCCCGGCCGGGTCGGTGCGCCCGGTCAGCAGCGCCCAGCGGACATAGGCGGCGTAGAGGGTCAGCACGTCCGACTCGCAGTAGGCCTGCACCTTCTCCAACTCGCCGCGCGCCATCATGTCGGCCACCTCGCTGCCGTGGCCGCCGATTTTGTCGGGCAGGCCGATCAGGTCGGCGATGTCCTGCAGACCGATGCGCTGTGAGGCGCCGTAGTCGGCGACCTGCTCCATGAGGTCGCAGTTGAAGTCGGGCTGGTAGCGCTGGGTGTAGCCGTTCCATTTGTCGCCGGTTTGGAACCACGCCGGCACCGGCACGCCGTAGACCATCGCGCGCAGGCGCAGCACCGGCAGGTCGAAGCCGCGCCCGTTCCAGGTGACCACGCGCGGCAGCGTCCGCGCGAAGTGCTTCCAGAAGCCGCGGATCAGCCGCTCCTCGTCGTAGTCGAGGTCGCCGCCGGAGCGGCACTCGGTGACCCGGTAGCGCTCCACCCCGGACGACCGGTCGATGGCCGCCTCGACGAAGCTGATCGCCACGATCTGGTGGCAATGCGGCGGCGGGAACTTCTCCGCCGGCCAGTCCGCCGGAAGGATCTGGCGGTCCGGCATCGTCTCGATGTCGAGGCAGAGCAGCGTGTCGTGGTGCATGGGGCCTCCGGGGTGCGGCGGCCCCATGCTCCCCAAACGATCGGAGAAGCACAACGGACAAATGACCGTTCCGCGTCGCCGCGGGTTGGGCGCTGCATGGACGGCACACCGCGACGTTCACCAGCGGAGCGGTGCCGTCCGATTTTGCCGCCGAAGCCCCCGATGCGGCGCTGCGTCGGTTGGGGCCGGGTCCGCGGTGCGGCCATTGCGGAATAATGGGCCGGGTTCGCATCGAACTCGACCGGACGGAGCCGCGTCAGCCGGCTCCGGATGCACAACGCTGCCGTGTCAACGGGCACACCAATCTCGGCGCGGCGTGCCATCCGCTGGCTGGGTCAACGCCGCATCGACCAGGATACGCTGCAGGCCGACGCCATCGATGAGCACGACGGCCTCGACCTCATCGGGGACGCGCCATAGATACCGTGGCGTTTGTGAAGCGGAAAGGCGCGGAAGGGACGGCTGCACCTTGATGGAGCCACTTGCGCCGTGAGGCGAATGAGCCGATATTCGCCTCATGGCATGAGGCGAATATCGGCTCATTCGCCTCATCGGAGAAGCGGATGTACATCTGGCAACGCGACGACTGGCCGAGCTTCCGATGGGACGCCGCCCGCCTCATCCAACCGCTGGCGGCCGCGGCGCGCCGGCATGGAGCCCTCTCCGGGCTCCTCTACCCCTTGGGAGAACAGGACCGGCTGCTGGTCCAGTCCGACGCGGTGACCGAGGACGCGATCCAGTCGTCGCGCATCGAAGGCGAGACGCTGGCCCGCGACAGCGTGCGCGCGTCCGCCCGCCGACGCCTCGGCCTCGAAGCCGGTCCCGGAGGATCAAGCGACCGCCGGGCGGATGGGGCCGTCGCGATGCTGCTGGACGCCACCCGGGATCCGAGCCGTCCCCTGACGGACGAAACCCTCTTCGGCTGGCATGCCGCCCTGTTTCCGACCGGTTGGTCGGAGATGAAGCGGATACCGGTCGGGCAATGGCGCCCGGGGCCGGAGCCGATGCAGGTCGTGTCCGGACCGGCGCATAACCCCGTCGTGCATTACGAGGCGCCTCCGGCGGACGCCGTGCCGGCGGAGATGGCCCGCTTCCTGACCTGGTTCAACGACCCGGGCGAACGCGCGGCGCTCGACCCGGTGTTGCGGGCCGGCCTGGCGCAGCTGTGGTTCCTGACCATTCATCCCTTCGAGGACGGCAATGGCCGGATCGGGCGCGCCATCGCCGACCGGGCTCTTGCCCAGGATGAGGCGATGCCGCAGCGGCTGTTGAGCCTGTCGCAGGCCATCGCGGGGGACCGTGAGGGGTACTGGGACCGGCTGGAGGAGACCCAGAAGGGCAACGGCGATGTGACCGGCTGGTTGGCGTGGTTCGTCGACGCTTACGACCGCTCGGCCCGTGACGCCGAGGTGGCGATCGGCGGCGTGCTCCGCCGCACGAAGATGCTGGACCAGGCGCGCCAAGCCGGCGTCACGCCGCGTCAGGAGGCTGTGCTCGTTCGCATGCTGGACCCGGAGTGGAAAGGCTTCATGACGTCGCCGAAATGGGCGAAGCTGACGGACTGCAGCATGCCGACGGCGCAGCGCGACATTGCCGACCTCGTGGCCAAAGGGCTTCTGGCCGCCAACCCGGGCGGAAGCAAGAACAGCTCCTATCGCCTCGCCGGCCCCTTGGCCCCAGCCGACATGGCGCCGGCGACGCTCCAGCCGTTTTTCGCCGAACCGACGGAGGAAGGCCGCCGGAAGGCGAAGGCGCTGGTTCGGGCGATGAGTCCCGATGAGATCCGGCTGCGCCTGACCGTGTCGGAAGCGCTCGCCGGCCAGTGGGAGGGCGACCCTTCGCGGGCCACGGCCCTCCCGTCCTTGCGGGCGGGCATTGAGCTTCTGGCGGGAGAAGGGGCTGGACGGCAGGCGCCGCGGAACTCGGCACGCTCCTCAGCGCGGGAGAGATAGATCGCCCTGTGCCGCCGGCTCCGTCGCTTTAGGCGCTTCTGGCTGGTATGGCGACACGTTGACCCATGGATTGATCGTTTTCCGGTCAATGGTATAGCCCTGAGCCCTCGCGCATGCTTCGGTGAGTATCCGCTGTTGATCGATCATTCGAGCACGGGAAAAATCGGCGATGACGCCAGAGTAAAGTGCTAGCGAGGTCGTGAGAAACAGCACAAAACTGATCGTGTTCAAGATATTAGCGTAATTGCGCTCGGCCCAGGCCTGGATAGCCTCCGCCGAGGCGATATATGGAGCGATCATCGGGCGATTGGACCATCTGTTGAGAGCGGCTGCAGCCGTCTCGACGCGGAAGCGGACGGACGCGATCCAAGGTGCTGTTCCAGGGCCAATTCTCAACGATACCCGGCGCCACAACGGGTAAAGCACAATGCCGCAAAGCCTTAGACCGATTTGAAGGCAGGCGACCAGTTGCGGCAGGACGGCTATGACGATGCCCAGGAGGAAATACGCGATAATTGGAGCAAGGAGTTCTGTAATCTCGCGTGAGCCGAGGTTGGCCCGACAATCCGACACATAGGTGTACGGCAGCACAGATTGAAAGATGGCGATAGCCGCTCCGATGCCACCCAGGTGGGCCGTTACGACGAGAGACCGGAACCGTTCGACTGTGATAGGGGGTAATGAGGTCATGGTGGGGGTAATCGCGTGAGAAGGGTGGTTAAAAGTAGATCCAGGGCGCCAGCAGCGTTCCTGCTTCAGGGATGATCAAACCACCGCTTGATGCGTGGCCCAACTGCGCACAGAAGCTCTTCGGATATGACTGCTGCCCCGCGGAATAGGCTCGACACGGGCAACACGTATGATTGGTCACCTCAGGATGAAGGCCATGTAGGAGCTGTCGCCGACTTGGCCGGGCGTGAAGAAGATTGCTCCAGAGCCTTTGCCGGTGAAGGTCATGGACTCGTCGATGGTGCCGTTGCCGTCGAGGTCGATGCGTGCGGTGGCTCCCTTGAAGCCATCGGCTCCGGCTAGTTCTTCCCACTTCAGCGTGGACAGGCCTGGGCGCCAGCCCCAGGCGGTCACCCACTCGCCCGGTTCCAGGTCGGTGATGGTTGACCAGGTCACGCCACCACCACGCGCATCCACAAAAAAGGTGTCGGTCCCCGCCCCGCCGGTGAGGAAGTTCGATCCCGTGCCGCCGTCCAGCACGTCGTCGCCGGCCCCGCCGTCGATCGCGTCGTCACCGGCAACCGAATTGATGAAGTCGCTGAGGTCGCTTCCACGCATGGCTTCCGATGAGCTATCGCCGATGTGCATGTTCCGCAGGCCCGCGACCGGGCCGACATAGGGCTGCATTTCAAGCTCACGGCTGACCCCTCCCGACCAGACGGCCAAACGTCGGCTGGGATCGATCACCGGTACGGGCGCTTGTGGGGGCGGAGCCTGCGGGGACGGTGCCGCTGGTGGCGGAGTTTGGGGAGTTGGCGCCTCTGGAGCAGGCGTCGGGGTTGGTGTCGGCGCGAGTTGCGACACCGCATCCACGGCATCGAGAGCTCGGTCCGTGAACGCCAAGGAATCAATACGGCGTAGGCGGTCGACGAAACCTGCGCCCGTCACGACGAGATCCGCGCCGTCCTGGGCAATCGTCACCGCGGTCGAGGCAACGCCGAAAAGTGCGGTGTCCAAGCCGTCGCCGCCATCGAGCAGATTGTTGCCCGAGCCACCGACCAAAGTGTCATCTCCGGCCAGTCCGAGCAGCGTGTCATTGCCGGCGTCCCCTTCGAGGCGATTGGCGCCATCGCTCCACACCGTTGATCCATCCCCCGCCGTCAGCGTTCCGGGGTCGGTGCCGACGATGAGATCGTCGCCGCGGGACCCGACGGCGTCCTCGATGGCGGCACCATAGGCAACGGCGAGGTGAGGGCTTATGGCGCCCGGCCGCAAATCGAGATGCACTCCGGACCAACCGGAAAACCACCCAGCGAGGGGAAGTGGATCGCCGGGACGCCGAAGAAGCGCCCCGCTCCCCGCTTCGCCGGCGAGGGTGACCGACGCAAGAGAGGCGTCAATAGTGTCGCGGCCTCCGGCGTCCCAGAGCGCGGCCAAAGGATGGCGGCCGTCCACAGCGTAGACGTCGTCGCCCGTGCGCGTGTTGCGGTTGGCTCCATAATAGGCTTGCAGCACCGCGACATCCGCAAGCATCGGGCCAATGGGCTCGACCGTCTGCCCGGAAGCCAGCAGGTCGGGGCCCGGCGCCGTGTACGCCATCATGGTCCAGCCACGGTGCCATTGCTCCCAAGCCGCACGCGGGTCTCCTGCCGCCGGAGCGGGGTCCCCGCTGTCAAAGGGATGCGTGAGACCGAGCGCATGACCGATTTCATGCACGATGGTGCCGTAAAACAACCCGCCCCGGCTGAGATCGTCGGGAATTCCGAACCGGTCCACGTCGAACGCGACGAGCCCCGACTGCGGGCTGTTCATCAGCGGTGACGCTGCGTAGGCCGCCGTATAAGCGTTGGTGTCGAGCGCCCGATCGTCGATGAAGCGCAAAGTCCCGATGGTGTCCGCCGCTTCCGCCACCTCCACGAAGGTGATGTTCGCGACATCAGCGAAGGAGGCAAGCGCGCTGCGGACGGCAGCCCGGTGGGCGGCGTCCAGCGCCGCCGGCTGGGCAGGATCGCCGTTGGGAAGTGCTGGGCTTCCGGTATCATAAAAACTGTAGCTCAGGGTGACCGGGGCGGCTGTTTCCTGCGATCCCCATTTGCCGAATTTGTTCGGCGTTTCCCAAGGCGCTTGGCTTGGTTGAATGGCGGCAAGCGCCGGATCGGGCAGCGTTGCCGGGACGGCAATGGCTCCGGCAACCAAGACGCCCGGATCGCGTCCCAACACGCCTCCGTCGACATCGGAGGTCGGTCGATTGGGATCGGTCAGGCCGAAGACCGCTGCGTGCGACGTGGGAACCCAAGTGGATATGCCGACCATGGGATAACCTGAAATTGTGAGCCACATTCCCAGCATCCGCATGGGTGGTTCACGTCGCTACCGGTATATCTGTGGCGAATTGACGCAGTAAAGAGCTGGGGCAGCGATGTTCCCGCTTACTACAGATAATCGCAAACCTCTGATGCGCTGTGGGGGCGAGCTTTCCGCCATCTTGTGGATCGGCGTCCAAATCGGCGCCACCGTCCCGCGCCCCATAAAACGATGATTTCGCTCGGAAATCGGCCTTCGGAGGCGGCCTTCTATCGGCGCCGATGGAGGGCCAGCCTGGAAGGTTAATTC
>JAEYPE010000131.1 GCA_023411035.1 Pseudomonadota bacterium | reverse complement strand
GGGCGTCGGCGGCCATGCCGTTGGCGCGCTGGGCGTTGTCGGCGTTGGAGCGCACCGTGGCGCCCAGCTCCTCCATGCTCGCCGCCGTCTCCTCCAGCGAGGACGCCTGCTGCTCCGTCCGCTCGGCCAGATCGCTCGACCCCAGCGAGACTTCGGAAGCGGCGCCCGAAATCGCGTCGGTGGCACGCAGGATCTGCCCGACGATCTCGCCCAGCTTGGCCGAGGTGGTGTTGACGTCGGACTTCAGCGTCTGGAAGGCGCCCTGGTAATCGCGCTCCACCCGCTTGTTCAGGTCGCCCTGGGCCAGCGCGCTGAGCACCGCGCCGAGGTCGGCGATCACCGCCTCCACCGTGTCGGTCAGGCGGTTGATGCCCTCCGACATGGTTCTGTAGAAGCCGTCCTTGCCGGCCAGATCGAGGCGGCGCGACAGGTCGCCCTTCGACACGCCGTCGATCAATGCGGCGATCTCCTCGCCGATGGCCTTCTCGCGGGCGCGCTGCGTCTCGTCGGCGCGGCGTTCGGCCTCCAGACGCTCGCGCTCGGCTTCGTCCATCGCCTTCTTCTGGATGGCGTTGTCCTTGAACACCTGGACCGCCTGGGCCATCTGGCCGATCTCGTCGCGGTTGGCGAGCGCCGGAATGGTCACCGTCAGGTCGCCGCCGGCGAGGTTCGTCATCGTCTCGGTCATCGAAACCACCGGCTTCACGATGGACCGCGCCACCGCCCAGGCCAGCAGAAGGCCGAACAGGAAGGCACCGCCGGCGATCGCCATGTTGGCCGACAGGGTGCGTTCCATGCTGTCTTCGGTTTCGGCCAGAACGCCGTCGCGCTCCTTGCCCTCGATCGCGACGGTGCGGTCGGACAGGTCGGCGAACTCCGCCCCGCGCGCGGCCATCGCGTCGATCAGCCGGGCGTTCTCCAGCACCGCTGCCGCGGTCTCGCGGAACAGGGCGACGTAGCGGTCGGACAGCTGGTCGGCGCTCTGCGCCGCGGCCCGGCGCGCCGGGTTCGTCAGCCGCTCGGCCACTCGGCGGATCGACTCGTTGAAGGCGTCGTTGCGCGCCGACACCTCCGGGATGATCGCTTCGTTCGGGGCGGTGAAGAAGCGCGAGGCGGCCAGCCGCGCCAGCAGGAGCTGCTCCTGCGCAAGGCCGGCGGCGGCCGCCATCTCATGCTCCCCATCGGCGATCAGGCTGGAGACGAGCTGCGACACGGTTTCGCGCGCCTTCTCCCCCGCCGGAACGAGCTGTTCGGCATAGAGGCGGTCACGGCGCTGGCGAAGGTCCACCAGCGTGTTGAAATCGGTCATGTAGCCGGCGAAGAGCTGGTTCATCCGCTCCAGCAGGGCGCGGCGCTCCCCGGTCGTTCCGTCCAGGGCGGCCCGCAGTTCCTTGGCGAGGGTCGCCTGAACGGCGCGCACCTGCTCCGCCACCTTCGGATCGCCGGAGTTGTTGAAGTTGACCACAAGGCGGCGCATCTGGGCGACCTGCCCGTCGATGGCGCTGACTTGGATCGAATGGTTGCTCACCGCCGCGTAGGATTCGAAGCCGTCCCGCGCCACCCCGAGTCCCCGCACGCCGATGGCGACCAACACCACCAGAAGCAACAGCACCACGAGGAAACCGAAGTAGATGCGGGTTCCGACCTTGAAACGTCCCGCCAGACTGCTTGTCTGCATCGACCTGATCCTTTGATTGCGACCCGGCGGCAAAGGAAGCCGTCACCGCCGATCATCGCCGCCAACCGGCCCCGCCGGCCCGGCGCCACCGGCCCGGCGCGGCCTATGGCGCGAATTCTATCCCATGCGACCTATCCGAATTTGATTATCAAAATGTTTCCACACTGACCAGCCGGATAAAATCGCCAAAATTTGAAATATTAAATATCATAATTGCGGATCGGCATTCCATTTGTTCCGCAACTACTGCGCCCTCAGGCGACACAACCGGCACGGGCGGCTCAGACCAAGCATCGCAATCATCATTCTCAACCCCTCCATGTGGAAAGCGCGTCATAGGACAAAAAATCTACTACGGTTCTCTAATAACGATATCACCTCAGTATTTTTACAGATTCCGCTTGCCTGCAAGCAAAGTCTGTGCAAACGATTAAGCGAACAATCGCAAATCCTATATACTTATTCGTAAGCATTGGAGTTCCGTGTCCATGAGCGAACCAGCGGTGCGCAAAAGGGGTCGACGCGGATCACCCGAATCCTGGTCGGTCGATGCATATGTCGGGCAGCGTGTGCGTATGCGCCGCACCTTGCTGGGCATGAGCCAGGAAAAGCTTGGCGAAGCCATTGGCCTGACCTTCCAACAGGTTCAGAAATACGAACGCGGCTCGAACCGCATATCCGCTGGAACACTTTACCGCCTGGGACAGGTACTTGATGTTCCCGTCAGCTTTTTCTTCGATTGCTATGACGACCCGCATGCTCCCGCGGAAATGGCGCCTTCGGCGGACAGCGGACGGATCGGCGACAGTTCCATCAGCCGTCGTGAAGCGCGCATGCTGCGCCTGTGGCGCGCCGCTCCGGAGAACGTGAGCGATGAACTTCTGCTGCTGCTGAGTTCTCTGTCGCCCCATCTCCGCGATGCGCGGGAAGAGGATGGCGAACCGGCGGACGACGCCTTCCCGGACACCGCCTCAACAAACGCCGTTCGCGGAGAGGGAAGCGTGCCGAAGGCCCCGACGCCCTCGAAGGCGGGCGCTACGGCGCCCGGCCGCGCGGGAAGCGGCAAGGCGGGGAGCCCCTCCAAGTCCCGCGTGAAGACCGAGACGGCGAGCGTCGGCAAACGGCGGCGTCACGGTGCCGTCTGGGACCCGGCAGACATATACCGCGCGGGAAAGTCGCCCGCCGGCAAGCCAGGCAAGGCGCCCAACTGACGGCCTGACGGCCAGCGGGGCGACGCCACCGGACGCCGCCCCGCTGCCGGGAAAAGTTGCCGGAAAAACGCAAGGACACAGGCTCAGAAGCGCAGGATCGCCACGGTCGAGGCGCCGGACGGCAGGTCCGCCTTGCTCACCACATGCACCTCCCCGCCCCGCAGCAGCGTTTCCGTGGCCGCGTGCTCGACAAGGTCGATGGAACCATCCGTCTCGTGGTGCAGCGGAAAGGCCCGGTGATAGTCCTCCCGGAAATGCCCCCAGACCTTGTCGGTCTCGGCCAGGAGAAGAACGCCAACCCGCCCCTCGCGCGCCGCCACCATCACGTCCTCGGCCCGCGTAACCGTCCGCTCCGCCGCGCCACGGTCGCCGTAGAGGGCGTTGAAGCGCTCCACCGCCGTCCGGCGGGCCGACTCGAACATCGGCTTTACCACCGCATAGGCCCGGCGGTGCAAATCCTCCGGCTCCAGCGCGTCGGGGTTCGTCACGACGCCGTGTTCCAACATCCCCTGCAAATGCGTTTCCTTGCGCAGATGCCCCTGGATTTCCTCGTCCGCAACCAGAACGAGCGGGCCGTGGAAGGGCTTCAAGTGATCCCGCACGCGGACGCCGACGCGCCCGATGTATTCGATCAGGTGGGCTTTGCGCAGTCCTTCGGGGCTTCCGCCAAAGTTGTGCGTCTTGACCATGGAAACGCCGCCCCGGTCCGTGCGGTCGCTATTGCGGGCGGGCGGCGCGGCGTGCAGGTTGTTCTGATCATAGTCGGTTTCGGCGTTGATTTCCGCCACACCCTGCGGCAGATCCGCGTCCTCCTCCGCGATGCCGTGGCGAGTCGCGGAGAAGAGGCGTGCCCTCCCGGCGGTGACGGCCAGGATCATGAAATTCCCGTCGTCCGCCAGCAGCGGCAGCAGGGGTCGCAGCGTGAAGCGGGAGTTGACGACCACCTCCTCCGGCAACTCCACGGGCACGCGATGGATGGCCGACACGCCCTTGGCCAGGAAAATGGCCAGACCACGGTCCATGTGGCGCCAGAACTCGCCCTGCTCCAGCAGGTCGGCAGCCGGCTTCAGGAACGCTTCCGCGTCGGGCCGGCGCAGGCCGTGCTTCTCGCACAGCTCGTCCTGGGCCTTGGAGATCAGGTTCCGCAGCCGGATCACGTCCTGGCGGATGTCGCGCCCGGCGATGTGGGTGGGCAGGAAGATCGACACCGCCGGCACGGCATCGACGGTCAGGAGCCGTTCCAGATCGTTTTTGCAGAACATCGCCTTCGTCGCCTTCTCGTGTTGTCCGTTCGGGGAGTTCCGAACGGAGCAACCGGCGCGTCGGCCTATGGTTCCAAGCCCCCTACCGACAGGGCAGGCGCCTGGAACACGGGGTATGACATCTCACCGCATCTCTATGGGGCAGGACTCACCATGTGCGGACCGGGCCGGTGTCGATGTGGACGAAGCCGCTGCGCGGGTAGAAGCCGACGCCGCCGGCCTCCATGCCGCGGGCCGCGGCGGCGATGGCCTTCAATTCCACATCCGGCAGCATCACGTCGATGGCCATGCCGCGGGTGTGATAGCTCTCCTTCGCGACCCCGCGGGAACGGCGGCGGGCCATGGCGTTGGTCCGGCGCGACCGGTAGCCGCAGATGACCCGGAAGGGCTCGTCACTGTCCAGGGTCCGGTGCAGACGGGCCAGCACGTCGAACAGGCGCGGATCGAAGCGGCAGACCTGCTTGGCCCGATGATCGCGCAGGAGCACGTCCAGCTTCTTCAGGGCATCCGGGCGATAAGCGCCGTCGGACCAATAAACGCCGCTGAAGCGCTCGTTGGTGTTGACGTTGAGGAGCGACAGGCGGCGCACGCCACCGGTCAGAGGGGCCGCAAGGGCCGGAGCTGCAGGCACCAGGGCCGGAACGGCCAGGGCGGTCAGGGTCGCGGCGGCGAAGGTCAGAAACCCACGGCGGCCGGTCTCGCGCCCGTTCATCGGCGCGGCACGGTCGTCAGTCCCCAAAAGCATCACTCCCTAAATGCATTTTGGTGATCGGGCCGCGCCGTTCCATCGCCGGCCGGCCCCCTATGGATTGCCCGGATAGGACCAAAATATTGCGGTCATACCGAACGTATATCCCTATAGGCCAGGGCTTGACCGGGATCAACCCGAAAATGGCCCGAATCGGTCACAAGCCAATCGGTCACAAGCCAATCGGTCACAAACCGGCCTCCGGTTCCGTCGCCGCGCGGTGGGCGCCCTGGCCGGACGGCCGTACGCCGATTTCCCAGCTCCGCGACAGCATGTCCTCGCCTCGCCGGACGAGTGCTTGCATACTACATTCGATTGGAAGGACGGGGATCGGACCCCGCCAGGCAAGGACGGACCATGCAGGCACCCCAGACGCTTACCGACCGACAACGCCAGGGGCCGATCCTGGCCGCGCTGACGCTGGCGCTGTCCGTCATGGCAGGCACCACCCAGGCGACACCCTACCGCGACGCGCTGACCGGCTGGGCCGACCGGTTGGACGCGGCGGCGGCGGTGCTGGAGACGGAAGCGGAGCCTCCCATTGCCCGCATCGGGGACGGCCCCCTTCTGAAAAAGGGCAGCAGCGGCGAGCGCGTGGAGCGGCTGGCGGGGAGGCTGGCGGATCTGGGCTTCCTCGACCGGACGCGGCATGGCGACCTGTTCGACGAGAGCGTCGACGCCGCCGTGCGCGCCTTCCAGCTCAGCCGGCATATGAAGGTGGACGGGCTGGTGGGCGGCGGCACGCGGGTGGCGCTGGACCGCAGCCCGCAGGAGGCCGCGGCCCAGATGCGGCGCAGCGCCGTGGCCATGCGCGCCTTCCGCGACACCGCCCCGGACACCGTGATCCTGGTGAACCTGCCCAGCCAGACCACGACGCTGGTCCGCGACGGGGAAGCGGCGCTGACCATGCGCTCCATCGTCGGGCGCCCGTCGCGCGAGACGCCGATGCTCCAGGATCAGATCACCCACGTCATCGTGAACCCCACCTGGACCGTGCCCCCCACCGTCCTGAAGGAGGACAAGCTGCCGCTGCTGCGGTCCAAGGGCACGCCGGGCATCGAGAACGCGGTGGTCTATCTGGACGGCGCCCCGGTGGAGCCGGGGATTGTGGACTGGCACAACGTGTCGCCGCGCCGCGTCCGCATCGTCCAGCAGCCGGGCGACCACAACGCGCTGGGCCGGTTCCGCTTCAACCTGACCAACCCCTACAACATCTATCTGCATGGCACCAACGAGCCCAAGCTGTTCGACCGCGAGATCCGCACCGTCAGTTCGGGCTGCGTGCGCCTCGAGGACGCGCGCGGCATGGCCGAGGCGCTGCTGGTGAACGAACACATCTCCACGGCGCGGCTCGACCGCATGCTGGAACGGCAGGAACCGCAGTGGGTGAAGCTGACCCAACCGGTGCCGGTGCACTTCGTCTATTGGACCGCCACGGTGGATGAGCGCGACGCGATCCGCCTGCATCCGGATATCTACGACCTGAACGAGGACACCCCGCCCGCGGCGGCGCCGGAGGCCCCCGGCCCCGGCTCGCCCGATCCGATGCCTCCGGCCCAACGGGCCTGATGCAGGAAAGGCCCCCGCCGATCGACGGGGGCTTTTTTCGTCAGGAGGCGTGCAGTTCGGTGTCGGACCCGGCGGCCCGCCAGACCTTGGCGGCGGTGGGGCCGGTGTCGCCCGTGGTTTCCACATACTTCACCGGATCGCCGGTCCTGAGCTGGTCCATGTCCACGTTCAGGCAACTGTTCCGGTGGAAATAGAGCTGCGTCCCGGTGTTCGTCATGATGAAGCCGTGGTCCTCCTTCGGGTAGAGCTGCGCTACCCGGCCCGGCTGTTCGGGTTCGTGGGTCTTCACGTCGCGCCGCAGCTTTTCCTTGTACTCCTTCAACTGCCGCTCGGCGGCTTCGAAGGCGTCGCGGATCGAAGTCCGGACGTCCGGGTTGGCGTAGCGCTCCTTCGCCTTGTTCGGCTTGCGGCTGACCACGATGTCCTGGCCCGGCACCATCAGTTCGATGTGAACGTCGAAGACGTTGCCGGTCTTGTGCTGGCGGTGCTGGGCTTCCACGACGACCCTTATGCCGACCAGCCGGTCGAACAGCTTTTCCATCTTCTCCGCCCGTTCGCGGATGTAAGTCTCCAGTTCCGGCTGGGAGTCCATGTTGTGGAATGCGATTTCCAGGTTCGTGTCCATGGGGGAGTTCCTCGTTAAACACGGCGGAAGGCGGGCGGCGAGCCGCCGTGGTCAGGACTCGCGGGCTTGTCCGGGAATGCGGAATTCCTCGCCCTGGTCGGCGA
>JAEYPE010000129.1 GCA_023411035.1 Pseudomonadota bacterium | reverse complement strand
GGATCGCGCGTTCCGGGCCGTGGCCATGTCGAACAATCCGGTCGCGGCCGTCCGGCAGCTTGAGGTCTTTGAAGGAGGCCAAGAAGCTTTCCACCTCCGCCTCAATGGCCTGTTCAAGCAATCGGCGGCTCCCGCGCGCAGGATGGCCGTCAGTGGATCGTCGATCTCCTCCGGCTGACGCAGCCGGACAACCTTGCTAGCCTCGTTCATGGCGTATCGCTCCTTCGTGGAGGTTCTGGCAGGCTCGTCACCCGCCTCGATACGCCGCCTTCCTCACACCGTCATCACCCACTTTCCCGCATAGCTCCCGCGTGACATCGGACACGCTCAACCTGTCGGACACCCGCCACGGCAGGGCGGAATATCAGGGCAAGTCCATGCTTCTACAGGTCCGTCACGCTTCCAGTACGGTCCGCAGCCCCTCGCCTGGGGCGGTCAGCTTGCCCGCCAGCGGCACAGCCGATGCCGCCGCTGTTCCGGAGCCGGTTTCCGGCTGGTCGACCTCGTCCGGCGGCGGCAGGTCGAAGGGCGTGCCGACGAAGGGGTCGCCGCCGCCATGCCCGGCCCGGACGTGGCCGTCTTCGGTGCAGGCCCGGCGGAAATAGGCCGCGATAAAGACGCGAACCGCCGAGGTCAGGGTAACCTCCGAATTATCCGCGCCCGGACCGCGCCGCCGGACCTGCTCGTCCAGCCGGTCCTTGATCAGGGTGCAAAGGCCGTTGACCGTCAGACCCTCGCGGCGAGCGATGTCCTCCAAAGCGTCCCACATGGTCGGCTCCAGACGCATGCTCGTGCGGCGTCCGGCAATCATGATGTTCATGCTCTTCAGCGGTTCCACACACGCGCTGGGATTCACTGTTAATCGCTTCTTCGGCCCGCGCTTCGCCATACGCCGCCCTCTCCACGAACCCGCCGGACAACGCGCAAAAAGCGCACCGCCCACGACGCATTGATTGGTTGCATGCGGCGCACTGTACTAAATACAGCGAGAATTGCAACCATGGCTGCACTCCAATTATGTTCGCATATAGGGATGAATTTCTATTAGTTGCATTCGTATGTATGCGCTTTCAGCCGGCGCTTTTCCCTTGGCTCACGGAGGATGGCCGGGCGTTCTTGTCGGCGTTGTTGTCAGCGGGCCTCTTCGGGCGTCAGCGTGGTCAGGCCGAGGGCGTGAACGCGCTCCGCCATTTCTTGGGCCAGCAGGCCGTAAACCAGCCTTTGGCGCTCCACGCGCGATTTTCCCGCGAAGGCGGCGGAGACGATGGTGATGTGGAAGTGGGTTTCACCTTCCGGATGGGCGCCGCCATGGCCGGCGTGGCGGCCGGAGTCGTCCTGGATGTCGAGCCGTTCGGGGGCCAGCGCGTCGGTCAGCTTCCGGCGCATGCGGGTGGCGTATTCCATGGGGGTTCCTTTCTGGGTCTGGGCTGTCTCCGGTCCGGGGTTGAGGTGAGGGCGCCTCACCGCAACAGTCAAGACATCCGTGCCGCAGACCGGCCATTTTCCGCAGGCCGGCACCGCCCCCTTGCGTGCGCTTGCCAGAATCGGTGCCTCTTCCCATACTTCGCACATGAGCAAACCACGCACCCGTTACGATTTCAGCCGCTATGACCAGCCGCGCACCGCCATGCGCGCCTGCGACCATCCGGGCTGTGCGGGCGAGGGCGAGTACCGGGCGCCGAAAAGCCGCCGGCAGATCAACGATTATTACTGGTTCTGCCTGGACCATGTACGGGAATACAACCGCGCCTGGGATTATTACGCCGGCATGAAACCCGAGCAGATCGAGGCGGAGGTCCGCCGCGACACCACCTGGCAGCGGCCGAGTTGGCCGCTCGGCTTCTGGGGGGTGCAGGAGAAGTTCCTGCGCGACCGCGCGATGCACGGCTTCAGCTTCGAGTTCGGGCGCGAGGCCGGCAAGGATTCGTCGGAGGAGCACAAGCAGCGCCGCCAGACCGCGCGCACCGCGGAGGAAGAGGCGCTGGTCATCCTGGATCTTGCCCCGCCCGTGGATTTCCCGCGCATCAAGGCGCGCTACCGCGAACTGGTGAAAACCCACCATCCCGACGCAAACGGCGGGGACAAGGCGGCGGAAGAAAAGTTGAAGGAGATCAATCAGGCCTACAACACGCTGAAAGCCTGCTATGGTGCGTAAACCCGACGGTTGGCCGGACCAGTATGGCCGGGCGGCCCCGACAACAGACACGTTGGAACGATAAGAACCTCCCATGCCTTCTCAAGGAGCCTCCCAGGCCAGTTCGGCCCTGTTCGATCACGTTCCCGACATCACCCTGTCGGTGCGTCAAGTGTTCGGCATCGACAGCGACATGCAGGTGCCGGCCTTCAGCCAGCGCTCGGAGCATGTGCCGGACATCGACGAAGCCTACCGCTTCGACCGCGACACGACGCTCGCGATCCTGGCGGGCTTCGCCTACAACCGTCGCGTCATGGTCCAGGGCTATCACGGGACCGGCAAGTCCACCCACATCGAACAGGTGGCCGCCCGCCTGAACTGGCCCTGCATCCGCATCAACCTGGACAGCCACATCAGCCGCATCGACCTGATGGGCAAGGACGCCATCGTTCTGCGCGACGGCGTGCAGGTGACCGAATACCGCGAAGGCATCCTGCCCTGGGCGCTCCAGCACGCCTGCGCGCTGGTCTTCGACGAGTATGACGCGGGCCGTCCCGACGTGATGTTCGTGATCCAGCGCGTGCTGGAGGTGGAGGGCAAGCTGACCCTGCTGGACCAGAACCGCGTCATCCGCCCGCACCCGGCCTTCCGCCTGTTCGCCACGGCGAACACCGTCGGCCTGGGCGACACCACCGGCCTGTATCACGGCACGCAGCAGATCAACCAGGGCCAGATGGACCGCTGGAACATCGTGGCGACCCTGAACTACCTGCCGCTGGACGCCGAGGTGAAGATCATCGCCTCCAAGGTGCCGGAATATGACAGCGAGGCGGGCCGCAAGACCGTGGCGTCGATGGTGCGTCTGGCCGACCTGACCCGCGCAGGCTTCATCAATGGCGACATCTCCACCGTGATGAGCCCGCGCACGGTCATCACCTGGGCGCAGAACGCCAACATCTTCAACGACATCGCCTTCGCGTTCCGGATCACCTTCCTGAACAAGTGCGACGAGGTGGAGCGCCCGACGGTCGCCGAATACTACCAGCGCTGCTTCGGCACCGAACTGCCGGAGACGGGGGTGCAGGCGAATCTGGTCTGACGGGGACGGTTCGTCCCCCGTGACCGCAGCCTCCCAGGCAACCGGACGACACGGATTTCATGGATTTGGACACGGATTTCACGGACGAGGGGCACTCGGGACTTCCGTGAAATCCGTGATTCACCCGTGAAACCCTTGTCAATCCTGTCCGACAATCACCGGACACAGACGCAAGACAGCCCGCCATGACCGAACGTGAAAACCCCGTCGAGGCCTTCAAGCGCTCCACCGCCGCCACGGTGCGGGCCCTCTCCCGCCGGGCCGACGTGCAGGTGGGCTTCTCCACCGAGCCGCCCGGCGTCGCCGGACTGCGCGTGCGCATCCCCACCCCGGCGCGCGACCTGAATCCCCACGACGTCGCCACGCTGCGCGGGGCTGCGGACGCGGTGTCGCTGCGGCTGCGCTTCCACGACAACGCCGTCCATCTCCAGCGCATGCCGCTGGGGGAAAGCGCCCGCGCCGCCTACGACGCGCTGGAACAGGCCCGCTGCGAGGCCCTGGGCGCCCGGCACATGCCCGGCATCGCCGCCAACCTGGAAGCCGCGCTGGACGAGCGCTACCACAAGCAGGGCTACGAGAGGCTGGAAGAGCGCGAGCAGGTCCCCCTGCCCGAGGCTCTGCGCCTGATCGCCCGCGAGGCGATGACCGGCGCCGCCCCGCCCCCCGCCGCCGAGCACGCGGTCAGCCTGTGGCGCGGCTGGATCGAGGAGCGGCTGGGCAAGGACCTGCACGGTCTCGCCGGCCACATGGCAGACCAGGACGCCTACGCCCGCGCCGTGCGCAAGCTGCTGGCCGAGCTGGACATGGAGGTCGGCAGCGACCCCGACGAGCCGCAGGAGCCGGAAGAGGACGAGCGCGAGTCCGGCGAGAACGAGAACGAGCCGAACAAGGGCCAGACCCAGGGCGAGGACGATTCCCAGAGCCAGGCCGAATCGATGTCCTCGCAGGAGATGCAGGAGTCCGACCAGGGCGAGCAGGCGGACGAGGGCACCGGCGAGGAAGGCGACACCGAGATGGGCCAGGGCGAAGGGGCGGAGGAGCCCGCCGGCCCCGGCCAGCCCTGGCGCCCGGAGGTCAGCCGCCGCAACGAGCCCGACCCCAACGCCTACAAGCCCTTCACCACCCAGTTCGACGAGGTGGTGGACGCCGCCGAGCTGTGCGACCCGGACGAGCTGGCCCGGCTGCGCCACATGCTGGACCAGCAGCTCGTCCATCTCCAGGGGGTCATCTCAAAGCTGGCGAACCGCCTGCAGCGCCGCCTTCTGGCGAAGCAGCAGCGGTCGTGGGAGTTCGACCTGGACGAAGGCATCCTGGACGCCGCCCGTCTGGCCCGGATCGTCGTGAACCCGGTCCTTCCCCTGTCCTTCAAGAAGGAAAAGGAGATGGACTTCCGCGACACGGTGGTGTCGCTGCTGATCGACAATTCCGGCTCCATGCGCGGGCGTCCCATCTCCATCGCCGCCATGAGCGCGGACATCCTGGCCCGCACGCTGGAGCGCTGCGCGGTGAAGGTGGAGGTGCTGGGCTTCACCACCCGCGCCTGGAAGGGCGGGCAGGCACGCGAGCACTGGATCGCTAACGGCAAGCCCGCCAATCCGGGCCGCCTGAACGACCTGCGCCACATCGTCTACAAGGACGCCGACCAGCCCTGGCGCCGCGCCCGCAAGAATCTGGGCCTGATGCTGCGCGAAGGCATCCTGAAGGAGAACATCGACGGCGAGGCGCTGATGTGGGCGCACAATCGCCTGATCGGGCGGCCCGAGCAGCGGCGAATCCTGATGGTGATCTCCGACGGCGCCCCGGTGGACGACTCGACCCTGTCGGTCAACGCCGGCAACTATCTGGAACGCCATCTGCGGCAGGTGATCGAGTACATCGAAACCCGCTCGCCGGTGGAACTGGTGGCGATCGGTATCGGCCACGACGTGACGCGCTACTACCGCCGCGCCGTCACCATCGTGGACGCGGAGCAGTTGGGCGGCACCATGATGAACAAGCTGGCCGAACTGTTCGACGAGGACGACCGCCGGGGCCGCAACGGCTGGCGGTAACGCCGTGAAACACGTCTAGAAACGGCAACGGCGCGGGTGACTCCGCGCCGTTGTTCGTTGATGCCGTCTGGTTCGGGCGGTCACTGCAGGCTGCGCTGCATCTCTTCGAAACTGCGGGAGAAGCCGTTCAGCGGGAAGTCGATGTCGCGCTTGCCGGCGCGCAGGAAGTTCACGCGGACCAGCACCGTGGAGCCGTTGCGGAACTGATCCACCACGCGGCCCGACACGAAATTCGGGAACATGCACATGTTCAGCGTCGCGATCTGCGTCTCGATCCGCGGCTGACGGTCCACGCGGATGGCGCAGTTGTCGATCATGCCCTGGCTGGTCGTCAGGAACAGGTGATAGTCGTTGCCGGTCGGAATGACGCTCAACGCCACGAATCCGACCTCCTTCCCATCGTCGAACAGCCGGTAATTCATCAGGCGGCAGACTTTGGTGTCGGTCATCCGGTCGATCTCGCACCGGCTGGACCAGGCACCTTCCGGCCCGAACTCGGCGGCGGATTTGGAGAAATCGACGGCGGAGGCCGGGCTGACGGCCAGCGCGGACAGCAGCGCCGCCCCAAAAGCGAAGAGACCTGTCCAACGCATCCTGACGTCCCCCATCTGTCGCCCCAATTGACCGCAAACGATCCCGCCGGACGGAGGGTATCGCGAGCGGATTATAGGCATACCCCAAAGACGGACAAGTCCTTACACCTTTTGGCCGGTTCGGCGATCACGGACCGTCTTTACAGCCGACAACGCCCGAAATGGCTGAGAACGCTTGTCATTCACGCTTGACACCCCGCCCCCCGGATGGTCAAGTCGGCACATGAGAACGCTTCGCAATTGCGGGCGGAACAGACAGCAATTCGGGAGTGACCAGGATGCACATCGGATCGCGCGGCGTCTTTGCCGCCGCCATCGCTGCGACGCTGCTGGCCGTGGCCGGCGCCGCCAACGCCGCTGAGGTGAACGTCTATTCCGCGCGCCATTACGCTGTTGACAAGGAACTCTACGACGCCTTCACCAAGCAGACCGGCATCAAGGTCAACGTCATCGAGGGCAAGGAAGAGGAGCTGATCGAGCGGATGAAGACCGAAGGCGGCAACAGCCCCGCCGACGTGTTCATCACCGTGGACGCCGGCCGCCTGTGGCGCGCCCAGGATGCCGGCCTGCTCCAGCCGACCCGCTCCAAGACGTTGGAAGACGCCATCCCGGCCCACCTGCGCGAGCCGGAAGGCCATTGGTTCGGCATTTCCAAGCGCGCCCGCATCCTGGTCTACAACAAGGCCACGGTGAAGCCGGACGAGATCAAGACCTATGAGGAACTGGCCGATCCGAAGTGGAAGGACCGCGTTCTCGTCCGCTCCTCGACCAGCGTCTACAACCAGTCGCTCGTCGGCTCGCTGCTCGCCGCTCATGGCGAGAAGGCGACGGAGGACTGGGCCAAGGGCGTCGTCGCCAACATGGCGCGCAAGCCGCAGGGCGGCGACACCGACCAGATCAAGGGCGTGGCCGCCAACGAAGGCGACGTGGCCGTCACCAACACCTACTACTTCGCCCGCCTCGCCTCCTCCGCAAAGCCGGAGGACAAGGCCATCGCGGAGAAGCTGGGCGTGATCTTCCCCAACCAGGGCGACCGCGGCACCCATGTGAACGTCTCCGGCGCCGGCGTGGCGAAGAATGCGCCGAACAAGGACGCCGCCGTCAAGTTCCTGGAATATCTGGTCAGCCCCGCCGCCCAGAAGATGTTCACGGAAAGGAACTACGAGTACCCGATCGTCGCCGGGGCGGAGACCGCGCCGGTGCTGGTCACCTGGGGCACGTTCAAGGAAGACCCGCTGAACGCCGCCGTCTACGGCAAGAACAACGCCGAAGCCCTGAAGATCATGGATCGCGCCGGTTGGAAGTAAGCCACCATCCGGCGTAACGAAGGGGCGCGTCCCAGCGGTGGAGACGCGCCCTTTTCGTTTGTGGACTTAAAACTTTCCCTCATCATAGTCGCGGAAGGCCTGCATCACCTCCTCGCGGCTGTTCATGACGAAGGGGCCGCCCCAGGCCACCGGCTCACCAATGGGCCGTCCGGAGAGCAGCAGGAAGCGCGCGCCGGACGGTCCGGCGGTGACCTCCGCCCGGTCGCCCTCCCCCAGCACCAGAACCCGCGGCCCACCCAGCCGGACCGACGTGCCCGGTGCCAGCACGGAGCCTTCGAAGACGACCAGCGCCGCCGTGTGGTCGGCGGGCACCGGCTCGGAGAAGGCCGCGCCGGGCGGCAGGGTGACGTCGAAGTAGCGGGCCTCCGTGGGGCCGCTCCGCACCGGGCCGGCGGTGCCGTTGCCGGTGGTGCCGGCGATCACCGTGACGGTCGCACCGCCGTCGCGGGTCTCCACCGGGATGCGGTCGGCGGGGAACTCCTGATAGGCGGGGTCCGTCATCTTCAGCCGGGCCGGCAGGTTGATCCAAAGCTGGAACCCCTTCATCAACCCTTCGGTCTGCTCCGGCATCTCGGAATGGACGACGCCGCGCCCGGCCGTCATCCACTGCACGCCGCCGGTTTCGATCACGCCTTCATGGCCGTGGTTGTCCCAGTGGCGCATGCGGCCCGCCAGCATGTAGGTCACCGTCTCGAAGCCGCGGTGCGGGTGATCGGGGAAACCGGCCAGATAGTCCTGGGGCGTGTCGGACCCGAAGTAATCCAGCATCAGGAAGGGATCGAGCATACGCAGGCGCGGCGTGCCGACCATGCGGGTCATGCGCACGCCTGCCCCGTCGGACGCTTCCATGCCTTCGACGGCGGTCAGGACGGGACGGACGGTTTCGGCGGTCATCGGACGCTCTCCTCAAGCGATGTGCTGGAAGAGAGGTATTCTTTCACTGGCGCCCGATAAAGCCCCACTGCCGCTCAACACTGTTGCGGCAGCCGAAACAGCGTTGCTCGTCCGGCCTCATTCCTCAGTCTGGCCGGGGCGGGAGCGGCTGATGGAGAGGCTCAGCAGGATCACCGGCACGATGCCCACCGCGACGATGGCCAGCGCGCCCGTGGCGGCCTCGGCCAGCCGCTCGTCGGAGGCCAGCGTGTAGACGCGCACGGCCAGCGTGTCGAAGTTGAAGGGCCGGACGATCATCGTGGCCGGCAGTTCCTTCATCACGTCCACGAAGACCAGCAGGCCGGCGGTCAGCAGGCTGCCCCACATGATCGGCGCGTGAACGCGCAGCAGCGTCCGCCCCGCCGTGTGTCCGAGAACGCGCGAGGCGAAGTCCATCGTCGGGCGGATCTTGCCCAGGCTGGCTTCGATCGTGTTGAAGGACACCGCCAGGAAGCGGACCAGATAGGCGAACAGCACCGCCGCGATGGTGCCGCTGAGCAGCAGGCCCGTGGACACCCCGATGGTCTGGCGCAGGAAGGTGTCGATGGCGTTGTCCAGATGGGCGAAGGGAATCAGCACGCCGACCGCGATCACCGAACCGGGGATGGCGTAGCCCATCGCGGCGACGCGCACCGCGCCCTTAAGCAACGGCGTCGGGTGCAGCCGCTGCCCATAGGCCAGGACCAGCGCCAGCGACACCGCCAGCACCGCCGCCAGAGCGGCCAGCGCAAAGCTGTTGCGGGCCAGCGACACGAACATCGGCCCGAAAGCCTGATCCCCGGCGGTGACGGCCATGCGGACCAGCAGCCCGGCGGGCAGCAGGAAGCCCAGCAGAAGCGGCAGGCCGCAAGCGGCCATCGCCGCGGCGGCGCGCCAGCCCTTCAGCTCATGCTTCGGCAGGCGGCGGTAGCGGGTGGTGGTGTGGTGATAGCGGGCCTGACGGCGCGACCAGCGCTCCATCAGCACCAGCACCAGAACGAACAGCATCAGCACCGCCGCCAACTGCGCCGCCGCCACCGGCTGCCCCATGGCGAACCACGTCCGGTAGATGCCGGTGACGAAGGTGTTCACGGCGAAATACTGCACCGTGCCGAAATCGGCCAGCACCTCCATCAGCACCAGCGCCAGACCGGCGACGATGCTGGGGCGGGCCAGCGGCAGCGCCACCGTGAAGAAGCTGCGCCACGGCCCGCGGCCAAGCGTACGGCTGACCTCCAGAACGCAGACGGACTGCTCCAGGAAGGCGGCACGGGAAAGCAGATAGACGTACGGGTACAGCACCAGCGTCATCATCAACGCGGCGCCTTCGAGCGTACGGATGTCCGGGAACCAGTAATCCCGGCGCGACCAGTGGAACACCTCGCGGAGCGCGGTCTGCACCGGGCCGACGAACTGGAACAGGTCGGTGTAGACATACGCCATGACGTACGCCGGCACCGCCATGGGCAGCAGCAGCGCCCATTCCAGCACCCGGCTCCCCGGAAAGCGGCACATCGTGACCAGCCAGGCGGTGCCCACCCCGATCACCAGCGTACCCAGCCCGACCCCGAAGACGAGGCGTACGGTGTTCAGCACATATTCCGCCAGCACCGTTTCGACGAGATGCTGCCACACCCCGCCCGTCGGCACGAAGACGCGGCTGACCACGGCCAGAACCGGCAGGGCGACCAGCGCCGCGATCACCAGCGTCGCCAGCGTCCAGCCGCTGAAACCGAAGCGATGCCACAGGGAGGAAAGAGGACCCGTCGTCTGCGCCGGGTCGCCGGGAGTTCGGTCCGGCGTTTGGCCTGGGGTTTGAAAGGTGTCCGTCGTCAAGGCCGGATACGCCCATAGGGATGTGTCGAACGGGAGCCCTATGGTGTCACAGTCTGCAAATAACTCGCAATGCCAACATGCCGCATCCCTTTTTCCCAACAGGAGGAGGGATGCGGCGGATCGCGGTCCTTACTTCGTGCCGAACATGCGGTCGCCCGCGTCGCCCAGGCCGGGGACGATGTAGGCGTTCTCGTCCAGATGGCTGTCGAGCGAGGCGGTGAAGACCTTCACCCGCGGGTGGGCGGCGGCGAAGACGCGCATGCCCTCGGGCGCGGCCACCAGAGCCATGAAGCGGATATTCTCGTCGTCCACGCCATGGCGGTTCAGCACGTCGCAGGCATGGACGGCGGAATTGCCGGTCGCCAGCATCGGGTCCACGACGATGAACAGGCGGCCTTCCGCTTCCGGCAGCTTCACCAGATATTCGTGCGGCATCTTGGTTTCGTGGTCGCGGTAGAGGCCGATGTGCCCCTCGCGCGCCGACGGCACCAGCTCGTGCAGGCCCTGCGCCATGCCCAGACCGGCGCGCAGCACCGGCACGATGGCCAGCTTCTTGCCGGCGATGACCGGCGCGTCCATGGCCTGGAGCGGCGTGTCGATCCGCTCCGTCGTCAAAGGCAGGTCGCGGGTGATCTCATAGCCCATCAGCAGCGAGATTTCGCGCAGCAGGGTGCGGAAACCGCCGGTGGAACGTTCCTTCGCCCGCATCAGCGTCAGCTTGTGCTGGATCAGCGGGTGGTCGAGGATGAACAGATTGGGAAATTCGGGAATGGTATGCATGGGTCTCGTGCCGCGGCCTGTATCGTCCCCGATCCTAACCCGGCGGACCCGCTTCGGCCAAGACGCCCGTAAGCGGAGTCGCCCAATGCCGTCATGGCCGAATCGGTGGCCGAATCGGTGGCCGAATCAGCGGCGGTTCGGCGCCGCATCCTCCGGACGGTCCAGGCCATAGCGGACCACGCGGTTGCGCCCGCCGTTCTTCGCCTGATAGAGCGCGCGGTCGGCACAGATAATCATCTCGTCCACCGGCAGTTCCTCCCGCACCTCGACCAGCCCGAAGGAGGCGGTGACCGGAATCCGCCGCCCGTCCGGCAGCACCACCGGCGTCCTCGCCAGATCGCCGCGCAGCCGTTCGATAACCTGGAAGCTTTCGGTGAGGCCGGTTTCCTTCAGGCAGATCAGGAACTCCTCCCCGCCCATGCGGAACGCCTCGTCGAAGCTGCGGATGCCCCGGCTGATGGCGGCGGCGGTGGCGGCCAGAACGCGGTCGCCGATGTCGTGCCCGTAGGTGTCGTTGATCCCCTTGAAGCGGTCGATGTCGCAGATGGCGATGCAGAAGAGCGGGCCGGACCGGCGGAAGCGATCGTGTTCGCGCTCCAGCGCCTCCTGCATGCCTCGGCGGGTGCGCAGGCCGGTCAGCGGGTCCAGCCCGCTCGCCGCCGCGCCGAAGGCCCGCTCCACGCGGCGCAGATGCAGCACGAACTCCTCGAACCGCGCGATCACCGTTTCATACTCGGCCTCGCTGGGGCATTCGCCGTCGGCGGCCTTCAGCAGAAGCAGCTTGGCGTTCCGGTGCATCTGCTCGTGCAGGGTGACCAGCTTTTCCACGGCGGGCTGGTGGGCCAGATCGTCCGCGTTGACCGCCATGCACCACGCCGCGAAGGAGGCCGGGGCCGACACCCGCTCGCCCCCCTGTCCACCGCGGAAGAAAACCGCGCGGTGCCATTGCCCGATCCATCGCAGATGCTCGTCGAGCACGATGCCGAGGCTGTCGGATGGCGAGCGTGAGTCGGGTGAGCTGGTCATCGGGCTTGCGGGGCTTCCCTTCGGGCACATCCGCCGGTGGCGGCCGGCGGATGCCGACTGTATCACACGGCGTCATGCCGCGGGGTCGTACCGCGGGCATATACCCCCGACCGTGCGATTAAGTCGCGCCGGTCCGCCTTAAAGCGAACTTCCGTTCGCTTTGGATTCATATCGCCTCATTCGCCGGCAGGCTTCGGCCGCATGCGCGGCCGGGCCCGCCGTCGCGGTCCAAAGCGGAGTGCAATCCGCTTTAGGACAATCCCGCCACGCTGTCCAGGAAGCGGCGGATCAGCGCCGGGTCCTTGTGGCCGGGCCGGTCCTCCACCCCCGACGACACGTCGAGCGCGGTGGCCCCGGTCGTCCGCACGGCCTCCGCCGCGTTCTCCGGCTTCAGCCCGCCGGACAGCATCCAGGGCTTCGGCCAGCTCCGTCCGGCCAGCAGCGTCCAGTCGAAGGCGATGCCGTTGCCGCCCGGCAGGGCCGACACCTTGGCCGGCGGCTTGGCGTCGAACAGCAGCCGGTCGGCCACCTCCGCGATGTCCAGCGCGGCGGCCAGATCCTCCGGCCCGCCGACCTTGATCGCCTTCATCACGGGGATGTTGAAGGCGGCCTTCACCTCCGCGATGCGGCGCGGCGTCTCCTTGCCGTGGAGCTGGATCAGGTCGAAGGGGACCTGGCTGACCACATGCTCCAGGAAATCGTCGTCGGGATCGACGAACAGCCCGACCGTGCGCACGCCGGTCGGGACCAGCCGCGCCAGCTCCGCCGCCATGGACGGCGCGATGGAGCGCGGGCTGGGCGGGTAGAAGACGAAGCCGACGTAGCGCGCCCCGCCGGACACTGCGGCGTGCAGCGTTTCGGGCTCGGTGAGGCCGCAGATCTTCACGCTGACGGGCATGGGGCGCGTCCTTACAGTTCCGAAACGATGCGTCGGGCGGCGGCTTCCGGGTCCGCGTCGCCAGTGATCGGGCGCCCGATGACCAGATGGTCCGCCCCGGCGGCCAGCGCCTCGGCGGGGGTCATGACGCGCTTCTGGTCGTTGGCGGCGGCCCAGGCGGGGCGGATGCCCGGCACCATCAGGATGAAGTCCGGCCCGCAGGCCTCGCGGATCAGCGCCACCTCGGCGGGGGAGCAGACGACACCGTCCACCCCGGATTCCTTGGCAAGCAGAGCCAGCCGCTTCACCTGATCGGCCACCGGAACGCTCTGGCCGACCGCCTGGAGATCGGCCGCGTCCATGCTGGTCAGCACGGTGACGGCGAGGATCTTCGGACGCCCCGCCCCCGCGCCGGCCGCGGCTTCCGCCGCCGCGCGCATCATCGCGGGACCGCCGGAGGTGTGGATGGTCATGAAAGCCGGCTTCAGCGGCAGCGCGGCCCGGATGCCGCCCGCCACCGTGTTGGGGATGTCGTGCAGCTTCAGGTCCAGGAACAGCGGCGGACCGTCCTCGCCGATCACGGCGCGCACGCCCGCCGGGCCATGGGCCACGAAGAACTCCAGGCCCAGCTTGATCCCGCCGACCACCCCCGCGATCCGCCGGCTGAGGTCGCGGGCGGTGTCGAGGTCGGTCGTATCGACGGCGCAGAAAATGCGCGAAGCGGGCGTGATCGCGGGCGTGGTCATGGGAAGGCGGCTCTCCGAACCCTGGAAGGTGGTGACGTGGCGCAGAGCCTAACAAGGGCCGGCGGCAATCACCAGACTTCCGGGGTTCGGAGGCACCTTTCCCTCCTGCGGGCGCCCCGCGGGCGAATCACTCCCGCCTACGGTCAGACCTTCCGGTCCGGGTCGCGATCAAGCCCACGGTCGGCAGGCCGGTCACGGTCGACAGGCCGGTCACTGGGCATGCGGTCGCGGTCGATCGGGACGTCGGCCGGTCGGCCGGCGCCGGTGCGGGTATCTTCGATCTCCACCTCGGTCCGGCGGACCGTGTCGGACACCGTCTGTGCATGCTCCTCGGCCTCCTTGCGGATCACGACCTCCTCCCGAATCCGCGCGGTCTTTTGAACCACAGCCTCCTCGTCCGTCTCGCTCACTTCGATGGTGCGCTCCTGGAAAGCTTCGGGGGGCAGGTCGCCGGCGGGACGGTCCACCGGGCGGCGTTCGACCGTCACCGTTTCGTCGCGCAGACGGACCTGTTCTTCCACCGGGGTTTCTATTACGTAGCTGCGAACGCGGACGGACCCACGGTCCACCTCCCGCTTGCCGACGTTCAGTTGCTCCTCGACGACGGGAATGTGCTGCTCCTCACTCGTTCCGACCGGACCGGTGCTGCGCGTGGCACCGGTTTCGACGTGTCCCCCCGTGCCCTCGGTGTTGACATCGCGCAGGGAAGCCGCAGCGGCGCCCAAGCCGGGGCTGTAGCGCGTGCGCTCCTCGGTGGCTTGGGATTCGTCATAATCGGTCTTGGTAGCGTCGTAACCGGTCCAGCCGGACGCGCGGTAATCCCGTCCCCGGTCGACGATGTCCACCGGACCGTGCTGCTCGACGATGGCCAAGGCCTCGTCGCAGCGCGCGTCTTCCACGCGGCCGACCAGCAGCACGCCGCCACGGCGCACGCCTTCCGCAAAAACCTCCGCGTCGTCCCGCGTCACGCCCATGCGGGTCAGCATCGAGATGCGCTTGTCACGGGCGTCGAAGTTCGGATCCTGCCCGAAATCGACGGCGTGCCGCCAGCTTTCCAGCCGGCTGCCGCTGGCGGCCTCCAGCCTCGCGCCAAGCTTGGCGCTGTCAGCGCCCATCATGGTGAAATCCTGGCGCAGGTTTTTGGCCTGCAGATCGCCAAGCACGCGTTCAGCGCTGGACAGATCGTCATACAGCGCGACGATGGTCTTCCTGTTCATCAGCCTACTCCTGTGGAGGCAATGTTGCGGAACGCGGCGCGTCGGCGCGCGCGGCGTCGTCCTTGGCGACGACGGCGTCTTCGGAGCGCAGCGTCTCGGTGACGCGCTCGGTGCGCCGGGTCACCTGTTTGCGGATGTGCAGTTCTTCTTTCAGGACCAGCCGTTTCGTGACGACCAGCTCCTCTTCGAGGATCGGAACGATCAGCACGTCGCCCTCGTAGCGCGGCTCCGGCGCGGCATCGACCGGGCGCCCCACCGGAACGCGGACAACCTCCACCGTCTCGCCGGAGAGGTTCTGTTCCACGGTCTCATCACGCTCGTGGACGACCGTGGTGATCCGCACCCGGCCCGTTTCGACCGCGCGCTTCCCGACGGACAGGGCTTCCTCGTGAAGAGGGACCGCTTCCTCGGAGACGGTCCGCTCCGGCGGCTCCCGTTCCTGCGGCATGGCTGCCGTCCCGGCGCTCAGAGGAAGATGTAAAGGGCGACGAGGATCACCAGCACGACGAGCGCGATGATCCACCAGTTCATCCCGGTCGAGCCGCCCGGCGCCGTCCGGTTCCCATCCGTGTCATAGACACCCACTTTCCGTGGTTCTTCGGCCATGGGGCTTACTCCCTGTTGGTTTGGCTTGGTTGCCAATTCCCAACAGGAAGGACGCGGCGCCGTTCCGTGTTGCCGGTCAGCGCCCCGCGGCCCAGAGGGATAGCCCGGCGGCCTTCGCCGGATCACCGATGGCGGCGGCCAGAGCCTCGCCCAGCGCCGGGGCGAATTTGAAGCCGTGGCCGGAACAGGCGCTCATCAGCCAGCAGCGGGCGGACAGCGGCTCGATCACGAACCGCTCGTCCCCGGTCACGGTGTAGAAGCAGGTCGCCGCGTTGGCGAGGCTGTAGCGGTGCCCGTCCGCCAGCACCCGGCGGGCGCGGTCCAGCACGTCGCGCGCCTCGTCCGGATCGGGGTCGCGGTCGGTGTCCGGATCGCCCTGGCGCGAGAAGCGGTGATCGCCCGCCTTCATGGTCGTGCCGGCCACCGGCGGGACGATGTAGACCCCGCTTTCCCCGTCCGCGTCGATCAGCATCGGCGCCTTCGCCCAGACGCCGCGCAGGCCCTCCGGCGGCATCAGATAGGCCACCACCTGCCGCGACGGGGTCAGGCGCCCCGCCGTTTCCGGCAGCAGCTTCGTCACCCAGGCCCCGGCGGCGACCACCAGCGCGTCGGCGCCGATGGTTCGGCGGTCGGCCAGGGTCACGGCGGCGCGCTCCGCGTCGATGGCCGTCACGGGGGCACGCGCGTGAACCGTCACCCCCAGCGCGTTCAGACGGTGGCTGAGCAGCTCCACGATGCGCCCGGCCAGCAGCACGCCGCCCGACTCCAGATGCAGCCCCTCCGCCACCGCGGCGGCGTCCACCAGCGGGAATTCCGCGGCGATCTGCGCCGGGGTCAGGCGGCGGAAGGGATGACCCAGCGACTCCAGAACCTCCGCGCTGTCGGCCAGCCAGCGCCGCCCGTCCTCCGCCGAGGCGGTGCAGAGCGTGCCGCCGGGGACCAGCAACCGCTCCCCCAGGTCGGTCCACAGCCGCTCCCACGCCTGAAAGGCGGTATCGGCCATGCGGGCGTAGCCGGCGCTGGCGCCGTAGGCGTGGCGGAACAGCCGATGCTGGTCCACGGAACTGCCGAAGGGGTTGGGCACATGGCCCTGGTCGAAAACCGCGACCTCGTGACCGGCACGGGCCAGCGCCCAGGCGGTGCACAGCCCCATGATGCCGGCGCCGACGACGGTGATGCGGAGTGTCATGATGGAGAACGCCTTAGCGGATCGTATCGTTGTGGCACACCATCTCCACCGCCAGCTGGGCGGCGCAAAGGTCTTCCAGCGCGGTGCCGACCGATTTGAACAGGGTGATCTGGTCGTAGAACCGGCGCCCGGCCCGCTCGCCGCGGGTCAGGTCGTACAGGTCGCCGGCGATGTCGTTTTCGGTCAGGATGCCGGCCTTCATCGGCTGCACGATGTCCCCCGCCTCCCGGCAGGCGCCCTCGCGCGTGTCCACGAAGACGCGGGAGCGGCGGATGCAATCGTCGTCCGCCTCCCGCATGTCCGGGGTGAAGCCGCCGACGAGGTCCAGATGCGCGCCCGGCTGAAGCCATTCGCCGCGGATCAGCGGTTCCTTCGCCAGGGTGGCGCAGGAGATCACGTCGGCGCCGCGCACCGCCCCCTCGAGATCGCTGGTGGCCTCGATGCGGAATTTCGGGCGGTGGAAGCGGCTGGCCACCTTTTTCGCCCGCTCGAGATTGCGGCCCCAGACCAGCACATGCTTGATCGGCAGCACGGTGGCGTGCGCCTCGATCAGTTCGGGGGCCAGGGCGCCGGTGCCGACCATCAGCAGGCGCGACGAGTCTGGCCGCGCGAGGTAGGAGGCCGCCAGGGCGGAGGCCGCCGCGGTGCGCCGCTTGGTCAGCGCCGTGCCGTCCAGAACCGCCTGGGGCATCCCCGTCTTGCCGTCCATCAGCAAATAAAGACCCTGCACCGCCGGCAGGTCCTTCGCCCCGTTGTCGGGGAAGACGGTGACCACCTTCACGCCGATGGACTGGTTGACCTGCCACGCCGGCATCAGCAGCAGCGTGCCGTCGTTCTGCCCATAGGTCCCGACCGTGTGGTGGTGCCGCATCGGCACCTCGACCCCGGCGCGGAAGGTATGCCGCATGCGCTCGATCAGCATACGGAAGTGCAGGACGGATTTCAGCTCGGCTCCGGTGACGGTGCGCATGGGCGGCTCCCTCCACAGGTCCGGTAAGGCAGAAGGCCCCTCCCGCCTCCACAGGCCGGAGGGGATAGCCGGCGGACGGTCAGTGGACCGTGGGCGCGGGCAGAGCGGCGGCGCCGGAGCCGGCCACGGCGGGCAGGCCGGCACCGGACACCGGGCGGTTCATCTCCGCCAGGCGCTTCTCCGCGGCGGCGGCGCGGGCCTGCGTCTCCTTCAGCTCGCGTTCCAGATGGGACACGCGGTCGGTGGAGCGGCGGGCACGGCGGCGGTAACGCCGCTGGGCGTTCCAGGCGACGGCGCCCCCGGCCAGGAAGCCGATCACCAGCGCCACCAGCGTGGCGAGATAGACCGGAACCTCCAGCGTGAAGGGCAGCGGCCAGAGCGACAGCGTGACCAGACCACGGTTGGAAATGGCGAACAGCACCGCGGCCAGCGCGATGGGAACGGCAATGATGAGGGCGATGAAACGCACGGGTGAATTCCTCGTGTCGAAAGGCAGGGGCCAGAGCGGTGCCGAATCCGGTCCGATGTCGGTCGCCGGTGTTTGTTCGTCGGTGGCTATTCGTCGGTGTTCAGACGCTCGCGCAGTTGCTTGCCGGTCTTGAAGAAGGGAATCGCCTTTTCACCCACCTCAACGGCTTCACCCGTGCGCGGGTTTCGTCCGGTGCGGGCGTCGCGGCGTTTGACGGAGAAGGCGCCGAATCCGCGCAGTTCCACCCGGTCGCCGCGGGCCAAGGCTTCTGAGATCTCGTCGAAGACGGTGCCGACGATCTTTTCGATGTCGCGCTGGTACAGGTGCGGATTGCGCTCCGCGAGCCGTTGGATCAGCTCTGATTTGGTCATGGCGATTCCGTTTCCCCCGGTTCGAGCGCTTTTTTGACCGCGCTCCTTTGACCTGCGCGCAAGCGTGCCACCGGGTCTGATGACCGTCAAGCTAAGCCTTTCTGCCGGAACCCTTTTCCAGGCAACGCTCCGGCCTGCCCCGAAGGCGCCCGAAAAAGGTCTGAAATGTGATTAATCCGTATTACGGATTGCCTTGAACATCACCATTTCCGAAGACATGGATCGGACGGTCCGTATCGTCGGCAGCGGTTGGAGGTTCGCCATGACTCACACCCATCACACCCATCACACCGGCCCCGCCGACCCGCTGGCCGGCCTACCCTACGCGGACCGCGTCCGCCCTGTGACCGCCGCCCAGGCGCTGGGCTGGCTGAGGGCCGGATGGACGGATCTGCGGGCGGCAGGCTGGGTCAGCCTTGCCTATGGCGCGCTGTTCGTGGTGATCGGCTTCGCGCTGACCGGCGGTCTGGTGCTGGCCGGCATGCCCTATCTGATCGCGCCGATGGTCGGCGCCTTCCTGCTGATCGCTCCGCTTCTGGCGCTCGGCCTCTACCGGATTTCCAAGGATTTGGAGGAAGGGCGCCGGCCCGGCCTGTGGCGGGCGTTGACCGCGTGGCGGGCGAATCCTTACCACATCCTGACCGCCGGCCTGATCCTGATGCTGTATGTGATGATCTGGGCGCGGATGAATGTGGTGGCCTTCGCCCTGTTCTTCCCGCACGAGGCCATCGCGCTGGACCATTTCGTCGCGCAGATGTTCAGCCTGGACGGGCTGGTCTTCACCGTCTTCATCACGGCGCTGGGCTTCGCCTTCGCGGCCTTCGCCTTCATCACCAACGTGACGGCGTTGCCGATGATGATGGACCGCCCGGTGGACGCCTTCGCCGCGGCCCTGGCCTCGGCCATGGCGGTGCTGCGCAACCCGCGCGTCATGGCGCTGTGGGCCGGGCTGATCGTGCTGGTCACCGGCGCCGGTCTGCTGACCGGCTTTCTCGGCTTGATCGTCGCCCTGCCCCTGATCGGCCATGCGAGCTGGCACGCCTATCGGGACCTCATCAAGGAGGAGGATGAGGGGTGAGGGTGGTTTGAGAAAAGAAAAAGCCGCCGCGGGGTGACCGCGGCGGCTTTTTCATTGGCGTAGGTGCGGGAGACAAGCCCCCTCCCCGACCCTCCCCCGCTGACGCAGGGGAGGGGGAAAGGAATGCCTTACTCGTCGCTCTGCTGCTTGCGCTTCAGAGCCGCGCCCAGGATGTCGCCCAGCGAGGCGCCCGAGTCGGACGAGCCGTACTCGGCCATCGCCTGCTTCTCCTCCTCCATCTCGCGGGCCTTGATGGACAGCGAGATGCGGCGGGAGCCGCGGTCGATCTGGGTCACCTTCGCGTCGACCTTCTCGCCGACGGCGAAGCGGTCCGGACGCTGCTCCGAACGGTCGCGCGACAGGTCCGACTTGCGGATGAAGCCGGTGTAGCCCTCGCCGACCGTAACCTCGATGCCACCATCGGTGACCTGGGTAACGGTGCAGGTGACGACCTCGTTCTTCTTCAGGCCGGCCGTGGCAGCCTCGAACGGATCGTTCGCGAGCTGCTTGATGCCGAGGGAGATGCGCTCCTTCTCGACGTCGACGTCCAGGACCTTGACCTTGACGCGGTCACCCTTCTTGTACTCGGCGATGGCCTCCTCACCCGACTTGTTCCAGTCGAGGTCGGACATGTGGACCATGCCGTCGATGTCGCCCGGCAGACCGACGAACAGACCGAACTCGGTGATGTTCTTGACCTCGCCTTCCAGCTCCGTGCCCGGGCCGAACTTGTCGAGGAAGGTCTCCCACGGGTTGTCCAGGCACTGCTTGAGGCCCAGGCTGATGCGGCGCTTCTGCGGATCGACGTCCAGGACCATGACCTCGACTTCCTGCGAAGTCGACACGATCTTGCCCGGATGGACGTTCTTCTTCGTCCAGGACATCTCCGAAACGTGCACCAGGCCCTCGATCCCCGGCTCCAGCTCCACGAAGGCGCCGTAGTCGGTGATGTTGGTGACGCGGCCCTTGAACCGCGAGCTGACCGGGTACTTGGCTTCCACGCCCTCCCACGGATCGGCCTCGAGCTGCTTCATGCCGAGGCTGATGCGCTGGGTCTCCGGGTTGAAGCGGATGACCTGGACCGTGACGGTCTGGCCGATCTGCAGGGCCTCGGACGGGTGGTTGATGCGGCGCCACGCGATGTCGGTGACGTGCAGCAGGCCATCGACGCCACCCAGATCCACGAACGCGCCGTAGTCGGTGATGTTCTTGACCACACCCTGCAGAACCTGGCCTTCCTTGAGGTTGGCCACCAGCTCCGAACGGGCCTCGGCGCGCGACTCTTCGAGCACGGCGCGGCGCGACACGACGATGTTGCCGCGCGAGCGGTCCATCTTCAGGATCTGGAAGGGCTGCGGCGTGCCGAGCAGCGGGCTGATGTCGCGGACCGGACGGATGTCCACCTGCGAGCCCGGCAGGAACGCCACGGCGCCATTCAGGTCGACCGTGAAGCCACCCTTGACGCGGCCGAAGATCACGCCGGTGACGCGCTGCTGGTCGTTGAACGCCTTCTCGAGCTGGGTCCACGCCTCTTCGCGCTTCGCCTTCTCGCGGGACAGGACGGCTTCGCCGTTCTTGTCTTCCATGCGCTCCAGGTAGACCTCGACGGTGTCACCCGCCTTCAGCTCCGGCGGCTGGCCGGCGACGGCGAATTCCTTGAGGGCAACGCGCCCTTCCGACTTCAGGCCGACGTCGATCGTCACCATGTCGTTCTCGACCGCGATGACGCGACCCTTGACGACGGTACCCTCCAGGGATTCGGAGGTGCCCAGCGACTCTTCCAGGAGCGCCGCGAAGCTTTCCTTGCCGCCGGTGTGGGCCATTGCTTGTGCCATTGAAACTCCTAAGGTTGCGCAGAGAGCGGTACCGCCTGTCCCGCCCCACGGCAAATGGGTTCGGGATCGAACGGTCCGCCGCGCCGGGCCCCACGCCCGGCGACTTGGTTGATGTTTTTCCTGGAAGCCGTGAGGCCGGACCGCACGCCTTAGCGCCTGGGGCCGAAACCGGTCTTGTCGCCGATAAAGGCAAGCGCCGCGTCGAACGCCTGGTCGGCGCTCAGCACGGACGTATCAAGCACAAAAGCGTCGCCAGCCGGTTTGAGCGGTGCCACCGCCCTCTGACTGTCGCGCGCGTCACGGGCCTTCATGTCTTCCAGAACGTCGGACGGTATAGCCGGAATCCCTCTTTCCCGCAACTCCTTGAGTCGCCGCTCGGCGCGCACCTCTACCGAAGCGGTAACGAACAGCTTCACCGTTGCGTCGGGGCAGACGACGGTGCCGATGTCCCGCCCGTCGAGCACGGCCCCCGCAACGCCGCCCGGCGGCACCGCGGCGAAGCTCCGCTGGAAGTCCAGCAGCGCCGCGCGCACCTCCGGCACCACGGCAACCTTGGAGGCAGCCTCGGCGGCCTCGTCAGAGCGCAGCTCGGGATCGGCGAGGATGGCGTCCTCCGGGTGCAGCGCACGGGCGGCCTGCGCCGCAAATCCGGCGTCGGCCGGATCCTTGCCGGCGCGCAGC
>JAEYPE010000227.1 GCA_023411035.1 Pseudomonadota bacterium | reverse complement strand
ACAGTGACGGGCAGCCGGCCGTCGAGCACCCCGCGCGCCGTCTCGGCGGCGTCGCGGGCGCCGGGCAACCGGGCGTCGAGGTCGGTGACGGTGCGGCCGAGGCGGGCGATCTCGCGGTCGAACCGGTCGCGCTCACGCTCGACGGCCCGCCGCGCGGCCTCCGCCTCGACGATCTCCGCCTCGAGCTGGGCGCGCCTCAGCAGCAGCGGGTTGCCGGTGGCGATGGCCATGATGTGGGCGGGCGACAGCTCCGCCGGGTCCTCGTCGCGCATCGACCGCAGCCCCAGCGTGCCGCGCAGGAACTCGCGGATGAAGCGGTCCTTGGCCGCCTGGAGCTGCCAGCCGAAGGCGTCGAAGGTTCCCTCGGTCACGTAGCGCAGGCTGTGGACCTCGGGCAGGGGGTTGCCCTGGCGCTCCGCCCTGCGGTCGCGCTGGTTGACGTGGGCCGGCAGCCAGGGGCAGTCGAGCTGGTGGACGGCGATGAGGCGGTCCTGGACGTTCACGCCGGTGCCCAGGCGTTCGCTGCTGCCGATGCCGACGCGCATCGTGCCGCGCTTCAGCGCGTCCTTCAGCCGTTCGCGCTCGCGCCCTTCGGCCTCCCAGAAGTCGGCGATGTCTTCGGCGGGCACGCCCGCCTCGACCAGCAGGTCCTTGAAGAGCTGGCGGAGCGTGAAATCGCCGCTGGTCTTCGTCGGGTGGATGCCGACGTCGAAGAAGGCGAGCTGGGTGGTTCCCGGGTTGTCGCGCGCGATGCGGGCGACGTTGTCGGCGGCCTGGTGGATCTTCGACTGGGCGAACTCGCGTCCTGCGGGATCGACCAGCCGCATGTCGAGCGCGGCGAGCCGGCCCTCGGTGGCGATCTTCAGCATGTTGTCGTCGCGCGGATCGGCGGACTTCAGGTTCGCCGCGCGCGTGCCCAGGCGGGCGATGAAGTCGCGCTGCGCCTGGCTCGGCGGGGCCGAGACCACCTGCACCAGCTTGCGCGGCCGCTTCACGCCGGGGATGTCCTCGACGAAGACGACGTCCATCACCCGGTCGGACAGGCGGCGCAGCTCGAGGAGGTTGTCGTAGCCGGCCAGGCGGGTCACCGGGCGCAGGCGGCCGACCACGTCGATCTCGAGCGTGGTGTCGATGTCGGCGAAGGTGTGGGCCCAGGCGTCGAAATGCTCGATGCCGGCCCGCGCCAGATCCTCGTACTGGAGGAACCGCTGCAGCGTGTACAGCTCCGCCACGCTGTTGCTCAGCGGCGTGCCGGTGCCGAGGAGGACCCGGTTGCCGTGGTCCTGGAGCCAGCGGCAGCGCGCGAACATCCGGGCGGCCCGCTGGCTGGCCTGCGAGGGCAGGCCGCGGATCTCGCCCAGCGAGGTCGGCACGTAGAGGTTCTTGTAGCGGTGGGCCTCGTCGACCGCGATGTGGTCCACGCCGAGATCGTCGAAATACACCGCGTCGTCGCGGCGCCCCTCCTTCAGCAGGCCTTCGATGCGCGCCTCGATCTCGGCGATGCGCGTTTCCATGTGCTTGACGGTGCGCTCCGACTCGTCCGGGTCGAGCCCGTGCAGAGCCTCGCGGTACGCCGCCTTCTCCTCCTGGAGGAAGCGTTCCTCCAGGGCCGGGGAGAGCGGGATCATGTCGAAGGGGTCGTGGGGGACCACCACGAGATCCCAGTCGCCGGTGGCGACGCGCCCCCAGAAGCGGCGGCGCTCCTCGGGCGTCACGGTCTGCTTGTCCGGCCAGGCGAGGATCTTGGCCGCGGGATACATCGCGCGGGCCGTCTCGACGACGCTGTCCGGCCCGTAGAGCGTGGTGGCCTGCACGGCGAGCAGGGGCTTGCGGTGCAGCCCCATGCGCTTGCCCTCGACGCAGGCCGCCACCAGGGCGAAGGTCTTGCCGGCCCCGGCCTCCCAGCCGAGCAGCGTGGAGCCCTGCAGGGCGCGCCAGACGCCGTTCTTCTGGATGGCGCGCGCCCGGGCGGCCCATTCCGGCGCCATGGTCGGAAAGGTCAGATGGCCGCCGTCGTAGACCCGCGCGACCGACCGGTTGAAGCGTTCGTTGTAGACGCCGGCCAGCTCGGCGCGCCGCTCGGGGTCGCGCCAGATCCAGTCGCGGAACGCCCCCTGGATCTCGCGCACCTTCATCCGCGCGGCCAGGGTCTCCTCGGCGTTGATGACGTGTCCGCCGTCATTCGTCTTGTCCTTGATCACCGGCGGCCGCCCTGAGAGGGCCGCCAGCATCAGCTCGGCGCCGTCGGCGCGGTCGGTCGCCCAGGTGGTGGCGACGCCGGGCGCCGTCCGGTGGCCGCCGGTGACGCGGAACTCCCAGCGCCCGTCCACCGGCGAGTAGCCGACCTCGACCGCCTCCGGCGGGATCTGGAAAAGCTCGGCGGCGAAGCGGCGGATGTGGGCGGGGGCCACCCAGGGCGCCCCGAGGCGGGCGGCGATCTGGTAGAAGGGGATGGGGTCTGGCTGCACCGCCTCCAGCGCCTGGACGTTACGGGCGAAGCGCTCCTCCGTCTGGGCGGCGAGACGCGCCACATCAAGGCGGGACCGCACGTCGCCGGTCAGGTAGTCGTCCCGCGTCACCAGGCGGCGGGTCGCCGGGTCCTCGAAGGCCAGACCGGTGTCGACCAGGCGACCCTCGACCTCCGCCGGCGCGGTGCCGAGCAGAGCGGCCATGCGGGCGCTGTCGATCGCTCCGGACTCGTTGAGGACAATGGCCAGGGCGTCGTCCAGCGTGGCCGCGCGGTCGGGCGGCGTCACGGCGGCCAGCACGTCGCGCTCGAACACGTCCGCCCGGTGGATGGCGCCGTCCGGAGCCACCTGCTCGAGGGCGAACAGCATCGGCCCGTCGGGGTCGGCCGCCAGCAGGCGGACCGCCCGGCGGCCGCGCATGGTGCCGTGCGCGGCGACGAACGCCTCGTAGGCTTCGCGCAGCGCGGCGCGCCCGGCGTCGCGTTCGCCCTGCGGG
>JAEYPE010000208.1 GCA_023411035.1 Pseudomonadota bacterium | reverse complement strand
GGACAAGCCCACCTCGGGCCGCGTGCGCATGCTGGGGCGCGACCTGCACGCGCTGCCGCGCGAGGAGCTGCGGCGCGCCCGGCGCGACTTCCAGATGGTGTTCCAGGACCCCTACGGCTCGCTGGACCCGGGCCAGACCGTCGCGCGCATCGTCTGCGAGCCACTGGACGCCCAGGGCGGCACCGACCGCGCCGAGCAGCGCCGCCGCGCCGGCGAGGCGCTGGAGGCGGTCGGCCTGCGGGCCAACGACCTGCGCAAGTACCCGCACGAGTTCTCCGGCGGCCAGCGCCAGCGCATCGCCATCGCCCGTGCCCTGGTGCTGAAGCCGAAATTCGTGGTGCTGGACGAGCCGACCAGCGCGCTCGACATGTCGGTGCAGGCGCAGATCGTGGACCTTCTGCGCGACATCCAGGCGCGCCACAACCTCGCCTATCTGTTCATCAGCCACGACCTGCGGGTGGTGCGGGCGCTGTCCAGCCACGTCATCGTCATGAAGGACGGCAAGGTGGTGGAGCAAGGCCCCACCCGCCGTATCTTCGAGGAACCGCGGGAGGACTACACCCGCGCCCTTCTCGCCGCCGCCCTGAACCTGGAGGCGGTCAAGTCCGACGCCGTGCGGATGTAGCGCCGCGCGGGCGCTTCGCCTTCGCGTTGGGCTGCGGCGCCTTCGCCCTGGCCGGCGGCGCCTTCGGGGAGTCGCGTCCCGGCACCGTCACCTCCCGCCATTCGCCGGGCGCCAGACCGTCCAGCGTCCAGTCGCCGATTGACCAGCGGATCAGCCGCAGGGTCGGGAAGCCCACCGCGGCGGTCATGCGGCGCACCTGCCGGTTCCGCCCTTCGCGCAGGGTCAGCGCGATCCAGCTCGTCGGGATGGCGGCGCGGAAGCGCACGGGCGGGTCGCGCGGCCAGAGATTTTCCGGCTCCTCCATCCGGCGGGCCTCGGCGGGCAGGGTCGGGCCGTCGTTCAGCGCCACCCCGTCACGCAGGCGCTGCAAAGCCTCATCGGTCGGGATGCCTTCCACCTGCACCCAATAGGTCTTGGGCAGCTTGTGCTTCGGCGCCGCGATGCGCGCGATCAGCGCGCCGTCGTCGCTCAGCGCCAGCAACCCTTCGCTGTCGCGGTCCAGCCGGCCGGCGGCGTAGACCCCCTTGACCGGCACATGGTCGGCCAGCGTCGGGCGCCCTTGCTCATCGGTGAATTGCGGCAGCACGCCATAAGGCTTGTTCAGCAGGATCAGACGGGGCACGTTTGGCTCGCAAGGGTTCGACGACGAACGATAAACAATACAGGGGTTTGCGCCGTGACGCTGCTTTTCTGCTCCACCACCGACCGGTCCGACCGCTGGCTGAGCGAGCTGGACGCCCGCCTGCCCGGCCTGGAAGTGCGGGTCTGGCCCGAGATGGGGGATCCGGCGGACATCGAGATGGCGCTGGTGTGGAAGCCGCCGCACGGCCTGCTCGCCAGCCTGCCGAACCTGAAGCTGATCGTTTCGCTGGGGGCGGGGGTCGAATCGCTGCTGCTCGATCCCACCCTGCCGGACGTGCCGCTGGTCCGCATGGTGTCGGAAGGGCTGACCGTGGACATGGCCGGCTATGTGGCGCTCCAGGTGCTGCGCTGGCACCGGCTTCTGGAGGAGTACAAGGCGCTCCAGAAGGCCGGGCGGTGGGAGCCGCTGGACCACCGTCCGGCGTCGGAGGTGAGCGTCGGCATCCTCGGCCTGGGCGAACTGGGCATGGCCTCCGCTAAGACGCTGCTGAGCATGGACTACCGCGTGCTGGGCTGGAGCCGGACGCCGAAGACTCTGGCGGGAGTGGAGAGCTTCTCCGGCGCCGACGGGCTGGCGGCCATGCTGGGGCAGTGCGACCTGCTGGTCTGCCTGCTGCCGCTGACGGCGGAGACGCGCGGCATCCTGAACCGCAAGCTGTTCGCCGCGCTGCCCAAGGGGGCGGTGGTCGTCAACGCCGCGCGCGGCGGGCATCTGGTGGAGGACGATCTTCTGGAGGCGCTGGAGAGCGGGCACATCGCCGGGGCCAGCCTGGACGTGTTCGTGGAGGAACCCCTGCCCGCCGGCCATCCCTTCTGGAGCCACCCGAAGGTCCATGTGACGCCGCACGTCGCCGCCATCACCCACCCGTCGCGCTCCGCCGCGGTGGTGGCGGAGGCGGTCACCGCCTTCCGCGAAGGGCGCCCGCTGCCGAACCTCGTGGACCGCAGCCAGGGCTATTAGACCGGGGTTATCAGACCGGGGTTGTCAAGCGGCCTCGCTCGGCACCGCCCGTGCGCTGGAGGCGTTGAGCTGCGCCTCCAGCCGCGCCTTGGCGGCGGCGGCCATGTCCTCCTCGACGCGGATGACGGCCATGTCCTCCGGCGCCACGGCGCCCGCCGCGACGACCAGTTCGGCGAAGTCGGACAGGAAGACGCTGCCCTTCACGGTGCGCTGGACGAGCACGCTGCGCTTGTCCTCCGCATCGCGCTTGCGCTTGATGAAGCCCAGCAGCGACAGCCGGTCGAGCGCGCGGGTCACCGCGGGTTTGGAGATGTTCAGCGTCGCCGCCAGCCCGCGCACGGTGTGCGGCGGATCCGTCAGATAGACCTGGAGCATGATCGCCATCTGGCGCGCCGACAGATCCGGCCCGTCCTGCCGGACGCTGGCGATCAGAGCCGTCCGCCACAGGCCGAGCGCTTTCAGGTTCCGTGCCATGCTTCCCCCCGCGTACCGCGTCCCTTGCCCCCAAAGGCCCCCGCCCCCGGAGCGCGCGGCGACCGAGTGTCCCTCAACCCGGCCCGAACAGGCAAGCGTTTCGCAACCGGATCGATCGGTCAGTTCGTCGCGGAAGGATGGGAATGCCGGGGAGCCGGTCAGTAAATCAACTCGTTCTCGCCGCTGCCTTCGGAGATGACGATTTCGCCGCGGGCCGCCAAGTCCTTCGCGAGCTGGACCATGTACATCTGGGATTCGTCCACCTCGCGGACACGGACGGGACCCATGGCGGCCATGTCTTCGCGCAGGATCTTCGCGGCGCGTTCGGACATGTTGGAGAAGAACAGGTCCTTCAGCGTCTCCGACGCGCCCTTCAGGGCGGTGGCGAGCTTCTGCTTGTCCACGCTGCGCAGCAGGGCCTGGACGCCGGAGGGGTCGAGCTTCGACAGATCCTCGAAGGTGAACATCAGCGACTTGATGCGCTCGGCGCTGTCGCGGTTGCGTTCCTCCAGGGCGGCCATGAAGCGGTGCTCGGTCGTGCGGTCCAGGCCGTTGAAGATTTCCGCCAGCATCTCGTGGCTGTCGCGGCGGCTGGTGCGGGCGAGGTTGGTCATGAACTCGGTGCGCAGCGTGCGCTCCACGTCGTCCAGAACCTCCTTCTGCACGGCCTCCATGCGCAGCATGCGCATGATGACCTCCATCGCGAAGCTCTCCGGAAGTTGGGTCAGCACCCGGCCCGCGTGTTCCGGGCGGATCTTGGACAGAACCACCGCGACGGTCTGCGGGTATTCGTTCTTCAGATAGTTGGACAGGACCGATTCGTTGACGTTGGCCAGCTTGTCCCACATGGTGCGACCCGCGGGACCGCGGATCTCCTCCATGATGGTGTCGACCTTGTCCTTGGGCAGCGTCTTCAGCAGCAGGCGTTCGGTGGAGTCGAAGGAGCCGACCAGCGAGCCGGTGGCCGACATTTGCTCCGCGAATTCGACGAACAGGCGCTCGATCAGGTTGGCGGAGACGGTGCCCAGGTTCGCCATGACCTGCGACAGCTCCTTGATCTCCTCGTCGTCCATCATCGCGAAAAGCCTGGACGAATGATCCTCGCCCAGCGCCAGCATCAGGATGGCCGCCTTCTCCGGACCGGTGAGGGTGCGATAGTCCTCACGAACCTTCAGCGCCATGAATCCGCCTCCAAGAACTCGACCGGCATTCGAATCCACCGGTCGGACCCGAAGGTTTTAATCCTTTCCGAATCGCCACGCCACCCCCGCGACGCGCGCGGGGGCGACAATTTTAACCATATGCTGGATGTCGGACCGCCCGATCACCCGAAGCGCTTGGCGATGACGGCGTAGGCGGCGCGCAGGCCCAGCGCCTCGCCGCCTTCCGGGCGGCCCGGACGGGCGGCGCTGTTCCAGGCGAAGGTGTCCAGATGCGCCCAGGGGGTGTCCTTCGACACGAACTCCTGAAGGAACAGCCCCGCGGTGATCGCCCCGGCCATGCCGTTGCTGGTCACGTTGTTGAGGTCGGCCACCTTGCTGTCCAGCCCCTTGCGGTAGGGCGCCCACAGCGGCAGGCGCCACAGCGGGTCGTTCTGCTCCTGCCCGGCGGCCAGCAGATCGTCGGCCAGCGTGTCGTCGTTGGCGAACAGCGCGGGCAGGTCCGGCCCCAGCGCGACGCGGGCGGCGCCGGTCAGGGTGGCGAAGTCGATCAGCAGGGCGGGCTTCTCCGAATCCGCCTCGGCCAGCGCGTCGCACAGGATCAGCCGGCCCTCGGCGTCGGTGTTGCCGACCTCCACGGTCAGGCCCTTGCGCGTCTTCAACACGTCCATCGGCTTGAAGGCGTTGCCGGAGATGACGTTCTCCACCGCCGGCACCAGCACGCGCAGCCGCACCGGCAGCCCCGCCATCATCACCATGCGGGCCAGCGCCAGCGCGTGCGCCGCACCGCCCATGTCCTTCTTCATCAGCAGCATGCCCGACGACGGCTTGATGTCCAGACCGCCGCTGTCGAAGCAGACGCCCTTGCCGACGACGGTCACCTTCGGGTGCATCGGGTTGCCCCAGCGCAGATCGATCAGCCGCGGCGCCCGCGGGCTGGCGCGGCCCACGGCGTGGATGGCCGGATAGTCGCGGTCCAGCAGTTCGTCGCCGACGATCACGCTCAGCCCGGCCTCGAACTCCTCGGCCAGGGCGGCGGCGGCGGCGGCCAGCTCCGCCGGGCCGAGGTCGTTGGCCGGGGTGTTCACGAGGTCGCGCAGCAGATAGGTCGCGGTGGCGGTGCGCTGCACCTCGCCCTGGTCGGCGTGCTTCGGCCAGATGAGGTTGGCGAAGCCCTTGTCCGACGCCTTGTAGCGCCCGAAACGGTAGCTGCCGAGCGCCCAGCCCAGCGCCAGGCGGGTGGCGGCGCGGCGGTCGAGGGCGGCGTCCACCGCCCCGTCCAGCCGGTAGTTCCCCGGCGGCAGGCTGGCGGGCAGTCCGGCGAGGCCCCACAGGTCGTCCAGCGCCGACACGCCGGCCAGCACGCGGGCGACGGCCCCGCCCTCACCCGGCAGGAAAGCGGTGGCGCCGGCCTCCGCCGTGAAGTTCACGGCCTTCACCCAGGCCGCGGTGGCGGGCGGCTGGCTCTCCAGCCATGTGGAAAGGCCGGCCTTGGTCAGCGGGGTGATGGTCACGGTGCCGGTGCCGGCCGTGACGAGCAGGGTGGCGAGCAAGACGGGCGTCCTTCTTCGTCGAAAACGGAATCCAGACCAAAAGGATGGCGCGGCGGGGCGCCCCTGAAAAGAGGGATTGCGGGGCGGCTTGCCGCAAGGGCGCGGGGCAGGCATGCTTCGCCCCTTCCCTTCGCGACCGAGGTGCATTCATGAGCGACCTGACGCTGGTCATCGGCAACAAGGCTTTCTCCTCCTGGTCCTTGCGGCCCTGGCTGGCGCTGAAGCGGACCGGCCAGCCGTTCCGGGAGATCGTGATCCCGTTGCGCGAGCCCGGCACCGCGGCCCGCATCCGGGAACATTCGCCCACGGGCCGGGTGCCCTGCCTGCGGCACGGCGACCGGGTGATCTGGGATTCGCTGGCGATCTGCGAGTATCTGGCGGAAACCTTCCCCGGCGCGGCGCTCTGGCCGGCGGACGCCCACGCCCGCGCGGTGGCGCGGTCGGTCTCGGCGGAGATGCATTCGGGATTCGCCGCCCTGCGCACCCACATGTCCATGGACCTGAAGGCGTTCCGCCCCGGCGTGGGCCGCAACGCCGGAAGCGAGGCCGACATCGCCCGCATCTTCGCCCTGTGGCGCGACGCGCGCGCCCGCTTCGGGGCGGGCGGCCCCTTCCTGTTCGGAGGCTTTTCCATCGCCGACGCCATGTACGCGCCGGTGGTGACGCGCTTCCTCACCTACGGGGTCGAGATGGACGGGCTTTGCGGCGACTACGCGCAGGCCGTGATGGACCTGCCGGCCATGAAGGAATGGGTGGACGCCGCCAAGGCCGAGCCCTGGGACATCTACGCGGACGAGCGGACCATCTGACCGGGAGAACGGGTCAGGGCATCGGCCCCGCCGTCGGTTCGTTGGCGGCGTTGCCGATCAGCCCGACCTCGCGGTAGTAGCGCTCGGCCCCCGGATGCAGCGGGACGGAGACGTTGGCGACCGCCCGCGTGGCGTCGAAGCTGCGCCCCTTGGGGTGGCCTTCGATCAGCAGGCGGCGGGTGTTCTCGTGCCACAGGGCCTTGGTGACGCCGTAGATCAGGCCGGGGTCGCGGTCGGCGCGGACCAGCAGTTCCGCCCCCACGCCGAGCGTTCGCGTGTCGGGCACGCCGGGATAGGTCTCGGCGGGGATGGTCAGGGTCAGGTAGAAGCGCTGGCTGGCGCGCAGCCGGTCGGCCGTTTCGCCGTCCAGCGGGATCAGGCGGATCGGCTCGCGGTTCGCCACGTCGCTGACCGCCGCAACCGGGAAGCCGCCGACCATGAAGAAGGCGTCCAGTTCCTTCTTGGCCAGCCGGTCCGCCGCGGTGCCGGGCTTCAGATAGGTCGGGGGGCGCAGCTCCGCCTCCTTCACGCCGAAGGCGTCGAGGATCGTCCGCGCCTCCACCAGCACGCCGGACCCCTCCTCTCCCAGCGAGACGGCCTTGCCTTTCAGGTCGGCCACGCTGTGCAGGTCGCTGTCGGCGCGCACGACGAGTTGGACCGCCTCCGCATAGAGCATCCCGATGGAGCGCAGCCCTTCGAAGGGCGCCTTGCCGTGGAAGATGCCGGTGCCGGTGTAGGCCCAATAGGCGATGTCGGCCTGGGACATCCCGGCCTCCACCGCGCCGGAGCGCAGCAGCTCGATGTTCTCAACGGAGCCGAGCGTCGCCTGCGCCACCGCGATCAGCCCCGGCACGCCGCAGCTTCCCCCGCGGTCGCAGGGGCGGGAGCCGGGCGGGTTGGAGATGGCGTTGGCGATCAGCCCGCCGATCGGGAAATAGGTGCCCGACGTGGTGCCCGTGCCGATCCGGAAATAGCGGATGTCCTGCGCCCACACACCCCGCGGCAGCAGCCCCAGCAGAGCGGCCCCCGCGGCCCCGGCCCCCACCATACCGGCCAGGATACGGCGGCGGCTGGGCGGATGGCCGGCGGGGTCTTCGGGGGAAAGGCGGGGATAGGCTCCTGCGCGCGGCACCGGCGGGTCCACCTTTTCGTCTGGCCAGCCGCCCCAGCGGCATGGGCCATGAGCGGCGTGTTGTTTGTTGGACACGCCCCTACAAGAATACCCGCAGCCGGGCTTTTTCAAGGCGCGAGGGGCCTAAAAGACGCCCGCCAGATCAAGAACTCCGGCGAGTGCAACCGCGCCGCCACACATTTGGACCACGCGGGCCGACGCCGCCTGTCCCAGCGCCGCCGACAGGCCCATCCCGGCGCAGATGACCAGCAGCACGCCGGACGACAGCCCCGCCCAGAACAGCGGCCCGCCCATATGCGCATAGCCGTGGAAGGCCCCCGCCGCCGCGACCGTCAGCACCCCCAGCGCCAGCGGCGCCCGCAGCCCGGTGGCGACCAGCCCGCCCATCAGGATCAGCGACGCCGACAGACCTTCCGCGGCGTAGGGCAGCCGGATGCCGATCTGCGCGGCCAGTCCGGCGGACAGCACCGCCGTCAGCGCCGCGACCGGAAGCTGCCAGACGGAGGCGCCGCCGTTCTGCCCGCTCCACAGCCCGATGGCGAGGAAGCCCAGCAGGTGCTGCAACACCCACACCGGTTCGGTCAGGCCGGTGCCGAACGGCCCGGTCACCGTCATCCGCGCCAGCGCGGGCGCGCTCCAGACACCGGCCAGCAGGACCGCCAGAAGAACCGACCGGATCGCCACCATCCCCTACCCCTTTTCCGCCGTCCCTTTTTCGCAGCACCGGGCCGGTATGGCCGCTGCGCGGGGTGGGGTCAAGCGGCCAGGGCCGGGGAGTTCAATAACCGAGCGGGCCGGGGCCGTACTGGCGCAGGTCCTGCTGCTTGCGGAACAGTTCGCGCTGTTGCAGCGGGTCGAGCCGCCCCAGCGCGTCGTCCGTGCGCATCCGGTCCACCTCCGGGCTCATCAGGTCGCGCTTGGCGCGGTCGGTCAACGCCTCGGTGGAACCGGGCGGCGGGAGAGCGGGCGTGGCGGGCTGGTCGATGGACGGCGGCGGCGGGGAGGAACTGCCGCGGCGGCGGACCGGCGGCTGCCTGGGCGGTTGGCCGGGCGGTTGGCCGGGCGCCTGCGACGCATCGGAGAGCCTTTGCGGCGCGACGGACGGGCGGGCGTTCTCTTCCGCCTGAATCTGCCGCAGCGTCTTCAGTTCGCCGCTTTGCGCGGCCACCGGGGGCGCCGCCTGGGCGCGCCCCGGCATGTCGTCCCGCACCCCCGTCGCGCAGGCGCCCAGCGCGAGGGTGGCAAGCGCGACGGTGACGGGCAGGAGCGCGGCGGTGGGGCGGATCGGGGTCATACCAACCATGTCGTCGCCCCGCGGGGGCGGGACAAGCCCCTCTTCTTAGGAGGGCCGCAAGGGGACTCCCAACCGCCGCCGTTTGCCGCTAGAATGTTCCTGTTTTGTTCGAATTGAAACGATCGGCGGAAGGAGGGTGGGCATGGCGGGACGGACGGCGCGGCGCATCCTGTCCCTGTGGCTGCCGCGGCTGCCCACCGACGCCCATTGCCGACGCCATCCGGGGCTGCGCGGACACCCTCTGGCCGCCATCATGGCGGAGCGCGGGCGGCTGGGCGTGGCCGCCGTCAACCGCGCGGCGGAGGAGGCCGGGGTGCTGCCCGCCATGAGCCTGGCCGACGCCCGCGCCATCGAACCCGCCCTGATCGTCTTCGACGCCTCACCCGAGTCGGACGCCCGCCTGCTGGAGCGGATCGCCGGCTGGTGCACGCGCTACACCCCCTGGACCACCCCGGACGGCCCGGACGGCGTGGCGCTGGACATCACCGGCTGCGCCCACCTGTTCGGCGGGGAGGAGGCCATGACCGCCGACCTGACCGCCCGGCTGGCCGCCGCGGGCTTCGAGTCGCGGGTGGCGGTGGCGGACACGCCGGCGGCGGCCTGGGCGCTGGCGCGGTTCGGTGGGGAGGCCCCCACCCTCCCGCTTCGCGGGTCCCTCCCTCCCCCGCTGCGCAGGGGAGGGACAGATTGCTCCCTCCCCGTCGCCGCGCTCCGCCTTCCCGCCGCCACGGTGGACGGGTTGGCCGCGATGGGACTGCGGCGGATCGGAGACCTCCACGCCATCCCCCGCGCCACGCTGGCCGCCCGCTTCGGGCCGGAGGTGCTGCGGCGGCTCGACCAGATTTACGGACGGCTGGACGAGCCGCTGTCCCCCCGGCTGCCGGTGCCGCCGCACAGCGTCCGCCTCGCCCTGCCCGAGCCGATCACCACCGCCGAGGCCATCGCCGCGGCGCTGCGCCGCCTGCTGACCGCCCTCTGCGCCGGGCTGGAGACGAGCGGCGAGGGTGCCCGCCGGCTGCTGCTGGAACTGCACCGGGTGGACCGCCGGCTGGAGGATGCGCCCCGGACGCTCGCCATCGGCACCAGCCGCCCGGTGCGCCGCCCGGACGCGCTGATGCGCCTGTTCGCCCAGAGGCTGGACAGGGTGGAGCCCGGCCCCGGCCTGGAGTTGATGGTGCTGTCCGCCACCGAGTCCGGTCCGCTCGCCGCCACGCAGGCCGCGCTGGACGGCACATCGGATGGAAGGGCGGATGGAAGGGCGGACGGGCAGCCGGAACTGGGGGAACTGGTGGACCGGCTGGGCAACCGGCTGGGGGAGCGGGCGGTGCTGCGGCTGGTCCCGCGGCAAAGCTGGCTGCCGGAGCGCAGCGTGGCCCCCGCCCCGGCCTTCGCGGAAGCTCCCAGTGGCTCTTGGCCCGGCACGTCCCTGTGGCCCGCCGACCGCCCCCGCCCGGTGCGGCTGCTCGCCCCGCCGGACCCCATCGACGCCGTGGCCCCGGTCCCCGACGATCCGCCGGTGATGTTCCGCTGGCGCGGCGCCCTTCACCGCGTCCGCCACGCCGACGGGCCGGAGCGGATCGAGGCCGAATGGTGGCGGCGCCCCGATGGGCAGATCCGCGACTATTACCGCGTCGAGGACGAGGCGGGCCGCCGCTTCTGGATCTTCCGCCAGGGGCTGTACCGGCCCGGCGTGAAAGCCCTGTGGTTCCTGCACGGCTTCTTCGGATGACGGGGCCGCGATGATCCCCTACGCCGAACTCCAGGTCTCCACCAGCTTCACCTTCCTGGAAGGCGCGTCCCACCCGGACGAGCTGGCGCTGACCGCCGCCGCCCTCGGTCACGCCGCCATCGCGGTGACCGACCGCAATTCGCTGGCCGGGGTGGTGCAGGCCCACAAGGGCGCCCGGCAGCACGGGCTGCGGCTGATCGTCGGCTGCCGGCTGGACCTGACCGACGCGGACAGCCTGCTCGCCTACCCCACCGACCGGGCGGCCTACGCGCGGCTGTCGCGGCTGCTGACGCTGGGCAAGCGGCGCGCCCCCAAGGGGGCCTGCTTCATCGCCCGGCAGGACGTGCTGGACCATGCGGAGGGGATGCTGTTCCTGCTGGTGCCGCCGGACCGCCGCGACCCCGCCTTCGTCCACGCGCTGCGCGGCTGGCGCGACGGATTGGGGAACCGCCTGCATCTCGCCGCCAGCCACCGCTACCGGGGGGACGACCAGCGGCGGCTGTCCTGGCTGGCCGGGCTGGCGGAGGCGGAGCGGGTGCCGCTGGTGGCGACCAACGACGTGCTCTACCACACGCCCGCCCGCCGCCCGCTGGCCGACGTGATGACCTGCATCCGCACCGGCGCGACCATCGACGAGGCTGGTTGGCGCCTGTCCGCCAACGCGGAGCGGCATCTGAAGGCCGGGGTGGAGATGGCCCGCCTGTTCCACCGCCACCCCCAGGCCATCGCCCGCGCGGTGGAGATCGCCGACGCCTGCCGCTTCTCGCTGGAGGAATTGCGCTACGAATATCCGGACGAGGTCGCGGAGGACGGACGCAGCCCGCAGGAGACGCTGACCCGCCTGACCTGGACCGGCGCCGCCCGCCGCTACCCGGACGGCGTGCCGGAAAAGGTGACGAAGGCCCTGCACCACGAGCTGGCGCTGATCGGGCAGCTCGGCTACGCGCCCTATTTCCTGACGGTGCACGACATCGTGCGCTACGCCCGCTCGCGGGGCATCCTGTGCCAGGGGCGCGGCTCGGCGGCCAATTCGGCGGTCTGCTACTGCCTGGGCATCACGGAGATCGACCCGGCGCATTTCGACCTGCTGTTCGAGCGCTTCATCTCCGCCGCCCGCAACGAGCCGCCGGACATCGACGTGGATTTCGAGCATGAGCGGCGCGAGGAGGTCATCCAGTACATCTACGGGAAATACGGGCGCGACCGGGCCGGGCTGACCGCCACCGTCATCCGCTACCGCGCGCGCGGCGCCATCCGCGAGGTCGGCAAGGCGATGGGCCTGTCCGCCGATCTGGTGGCGCGGCTGTCCGGCTCCGTCTGGGGCTGGAGCCGCCACGGCGTGGACGGGGAGCGCGCCCGGCAGTACGGATTCGACCCTGACGACCCGCGGCTGCGCCAGACGCTGGAACTGGCGCAGGAGCTGATCGGCTTTCCCCGCCACCTGTCGCAGCATGTCGGCGGCTTCGTCATCACCCGCGGCCCCCTGAGCGATCTGTGCCCCGTCGCCAACGCCGCCATGGAAGGCCGCACGACCATCGAGTGGGACAAGGACGACATCGACGCGCTGGGCATCCTGAAGGTGGACGTGCTGGCGCTGGGGATGCTGACCTGCCTGCGCCGCGGCTTCGATCTTCTGAAGCGGCATTATGACAGCGCCCTGACGCTGGCGACGGTGCCGCAGGAGGACCCGGCGACCTACGACATGCTGTGCCGGGCCGACAGCCTGGGCGTCTTCCAGGTGGAAAGCCGGGCGCAGATGTCCATGCTGCCCCGCCTGCGGCCCAAGACCTTCTACGATCTGGTGATCGAGGTCGCCATCGTGCGCCCCGGCCCGATCCAGGGCGACATGGTTCACCCCTACCTGCGCCGCCGCAACGGCGAGGAGCCGGTGCATTTCCCCTCCAAGGAGCTGGAAGGGGTGCTGAAGAAGACGCTGGGCGTGCCGCTGTTCCAGGAGCAGGCGATGAAGATCGCCATCGTCGCCGCCGGTTTCAGCCCGGAGGACGCCGACCGGCTGCGCCGCGCCATGGCGACCTTCCGCAAGACCGGGCTGGTCCACACCTTCCACGACCGCTTCATCGAGGGCATGGTCGCCCGCGATTACGACCGCGCCTTCGCGGAGCGCTGCTTCCAGCAGATCGAGGGGTTCGGGGAGTACGGCTTCCCCGAAAGCCACGCGGCGAGCTTCGCCCTGCTGGCCTATGTGTCGGCCTGGATGAAGTGCCACCACCCGGACGTCTTCGCCGCGGCGTTGCTGAACAGCCAGCCCATGGGCTTCTACGCCCCCGCCCAGATCGTCCGCGACGCCCGCGAGCATGGGGTGACCGTGCTTCCCCCGGACGTGAACGCCTCCGACTGGGACTGCACGCTGGAGCCCCTTGTCTCCGGAGAGGGAAAAAGGCACGCCCTGCGGCTCGGCCTGCGGCTCGTCCGGGGGATGGACGAGGACACGGCGCGCGATCTCGTGCTGTGCCGCGGAGCGGGCTACCGCGATCCCCACGACCTGTGGCGGCGGGCGCGGGTGCCGGTCGCCGGGCTGGAACGGCTGGCCAGGGCCGACGGCTTCCGCTCCGTCGGGCTGGACCGGCGGGCGGCGCTGTGGGCGGTGAAGGCGCTGGGGGAGCAGCCGCTGCCGCTGTTCGCCGGCCTCGCCGACTCCGCCCAGGAGGAGCCGGAGACCGTCCTGCCGGCCATGGCCCTGGGCGAGCATGTGGTGATGGATTACGGCAGCCTGTGCCTGTCGCTGAAGGCGCACCCCATGGCGCTGCTGCGGGACGGCTTCACCGGGGTGGCCCCGGCGGAACGGCTGGGCAGGGTGCGGGCCGGCACGCGGCTGACCGTGGTGGGGCTGGCGCTGGTGCGGCAGCGGCCCGGCAGCGCCGATGGCGTGGTCTTCATCACGCTGGAGGACGAAACCGGCATCGCCAACCTCGTCATCATGCCGGATATGTTCGAAAAATTCCGCAAGACGATCCTCGGCGCCCGCCTGATCGCCGCCACCGGGCGGGTGGAGCGCAACGGCAAGCCCAACCCCGAAGGCGGCGAGGTCATCCACCTGCGCGTCGAGCGGCTGACCGACCTGACGCACCGCCTGCGCGAACTGACCGACCCCGGCGCGCTCCCCCGCGCGTCCGCCGCCGCGGTCTTCCCGGAGGGCCGGAATTTCCGGTGATGCGGACGGACGCTCAGTCGATCAGTTCCGCGACCTCGCGCACACGGCCATTCTCGATCAGGAACTGGACCAGATCGGGCCGCTCGCGGCCATAGCTGGTGTGGCGGGCGCGGACGGCGGCGACCAGTTCGCCCCTGCGGCCGAGCATCTCGTCGGCGAACTCGATCATGCGCAGGTTGGGCCACGCCTTGTGGCGGATGTTGACGACGGCGGCCAGCGCCTCGGCGGCGGGACGGTCGGGGCTGGCCTGGGCCAGGATCATGGTCAGGGCGGCGGTCGAGCGCGAAATGCCGGCGTGGCAGTGCACCAGCAGGCCGCCCACCCCCGCCGGCTCGGTCAGCAGGTCGCGCCCGAAGGCCAGGATGCGCTCCACATCCGCGCGCTGCGGCAGGGTCTGGCCCATGTAGGGGTCGATGATGTCGTGGAAGCGCAGTTCCAGCCGCTTGTGCTCGCCATAGGCGCCGAAGGCGGCCGGCTCCGGATGGCCAGGATCGAGGATCGACAGGACATGGGTCACCCCGGCCTCGCAGAAGCCGTTCAGCTCCTCGATACCGCAGACGGTCAATCCGAAGGGAACGAAATCGCGGGCCATGATCCTCGTCTCTTGCCTTGCTGCGCGGAGAACGGCGCGGTTCGCATGTGGCGCCGCCGGTCCGTGCCGTCAAGCCGGAGAGCGGCCCGTCAAAGGGCGATCCCGGACGGGGCGCGGATCACTCCGCCCCATCTTTCTCCGGGGCCTTTTCCGGGGCCGGCTCCGCCGCCGGGGCGTGGGGCGGCAGCTCGGGGCGCGGGGCGCGCAGCTTCTTCAGCAGCAGCGAGAAGGGCTTCAGCGCGCGGTCCAGGATCGCCGGTTCGGCCTCCAGCCGCGACAGCAGGAAGGCCGCGGCCTCAAGGGTCGAGACGCTGTCGCGCCGCGGCTCCTTGCGGGCCTGCCCGTAGAGGGAGCGGAAATGCGGATTCAGCACGATGCGGCGGCACTTCAGAAGCCACGGGTTGCGCCACCACAGCGTCTTGGCCTGGCTCCAGGTGCCGTCCAGAACGATGACGCCCTCCAGGTCGGACAGGACCAGATCGCTGTCCTTCTGGGGGGTGCCGCCCTTGTCCACCACGGCGACCTCCGGCTGGGGGCCGGCGCCCTGCTTCACCGGGCCGAGATAGAGCACGCCCCAGCGCTTGTAATCCACCTCGCGCCCCAGGATGCGCTTCAGGTTCGACCAGCTCAGCCCCACCTTCAAAGCGGAGTTTTTGAACTGGAGATGGGCGATCTGCGCGGTGCCCAGCGTCTCGCGCTTTTCCTGCGGGTGCTGGAGGATGAGCAGGAAGACGGCGTTGTCGATCGGTTCCACCGCCTCGCAGACGCACAGATGCACAGGTTTCAGGCAGGTGGAGCAGGGTTCGGCGTGCATGATCGGTCTCGGAGAAGGAACATTCCGCGGGAAACGGGACGGCGGGGACTATGGGCCGCCCGCCCGGAAAAAGAAACCGGCCCGAAGAAGAAAACTTCGGCATTAAACTTTGCATAACCGGTGATCTGCATCACTTAGAGGCCTGGACCTTGCATGATAGCGTTCAGACACACAGGACGGGTTGGGCCGAGGGCGGCCGACAGGACCGCTCCCCAGGCTCTCCCGACGCTCAGAAGGAGGCTTGCCATGCTCCCCGCTCATTTGGCCGCCCGCTTGCTGGAGCAGCGCCGGGCCGAGCAATCGGCGGAATTCGCCCGGCAATTGCCGCTCTACGCGGACGATACGCCCTTTCCGCCCGACGCCGAACTCGACGCCGAACTCGACGGCGAATCCCCGCACCCGCTGCCCGACTGGGCCACCAACTACTGACGGAAAGCCGACAGGCGGCTGTCGCATAAGCGACATCCCCGCCCGCCTCACGCCACCTCCGCCCAGGGCTGTCCGCTTCGCTCCGCCGGAGCCGGACGCCGGGCCGGAACGGGAGCGGGAGCGGTCCGCACCGGGTCCTTCGCCGGAAGAAGGGCGCCGTCGCGCCATTCCAACAGCCACGCCCCCGGACGCCCGCCCCGGCAGCGCTCCAACTCGGCGCGCCAGCGCGGGTCGCCCACGCCCGGCTCCTCCGGCTGGCTGGGGGCCGGCGCGATCCGCCAGCGGGTGACCGCCGCGCTCGCCGCGGAGCGGCGGGCGGCATTCTGCAACAGGACTCCCGTCACACCCGACGACTCGGCGGCCAGTTGAAGCCGGCGGCTCGCCGTCAGGTCCAGCCCCGCCACCTCCCCCAGCACGGCGGACAGCCGCTTGCAGCGCAGCGCCTCCTCCATCGCCCACAGCGCGTCGGCGTCGCGGGCCGCGCGCACGGCGATCAGACGGTCCGGCGTCAGCCCATAGGCGGCCAGCCCGGCGGCGTGCAGGTCGCGCCCGCGCACGATCCACACTGCGGGCGCCGATTCGCTGGCGAGGCGGGCCAGCAGATGCGCGGCGAAAGCCGTCCCGGCGCCCGGCTCCTCTCCCGCCACCTCGTGCAGGCAGCCGAGCGGCAGGCCGCCCGCCGGAAAGGCCGAGTCAAGGTCGGGCAGGCCGAAAGGCAGCACCCGCGCCCCCTCCCCGCCCAGCCCTTCCAAACCCCTGATGCGGGCGCGCAGACCGGCAAGCAACGCCGCCCGGTCCGGCACAGGTTCGGAAACCGCAGACATCTGAGGATCGGGCCGGGGATCGGGCCGGGGATCGGGCATGACTCGCTTCCGCTGGGCAGGTATTTGTTCCTGATATGTTCTATCACGCCCGGCCCGTCCAGGGGAGTCCGGAAAACGAAAGGGGGTGCCCTTTCGGACACCCCCTCGCGAGACCGGTTGAGGAGTGGAGAACGGATCAGCCGGCCTGTTGGATCGCCGACAGGACCCAGCGCCCGCCGCGCGGACGGGTGAAGGTCCAGATTTCCGTGGCTTCGACCGGACGGTTCGGGTCGCCCTCGACCACGCGGTTGCTCGCGCGGTCCACCGTCACGTCGGTCAGCGAGAAGCGCATCGCCACGGTGGCGTATTCCACGTTGCCCTCGCGCCACGCCTCGGCCAGATCGCCCTGGAGCAGGCTGACGTCGGACAGACGGTTGACCACGCCGCGGTTGTGGTTGGCCGCCAGTTCCTCGGTGAAATAGGAGGCCATCTCCGGCGTCACGGCGCCGCGCAGGGCCATCAGGTCCTCGTTGCCGTAGGCGGTCTGGACCGTGACCAGCGTCTGCTCGAACGCCTGATAGTCGGCGGGGGTGATGCCCAGGTCGTCACGGCGCACGCCCGGACGGCCCGACGAGGCCGGACCCGCGGCGCCGCCACCCAGCGGGCCATTCCCCAGAGGATTGTAGCGCACGTCCGCCGCATCCCGGTTCATGGCGCCGGCGTTCATGGCACCCGGATTCGGGCCGGCATAGGCGGTGCCGGAGGCCCCCATGGCCGCGGGCCGGGCCGCGCCCGCCGAGCGGTTGCGGAAGAAGCGCATGGCCAGCCGCACCAGGAACACGACCAGCAGGATCTGGAGGACGAAGCCCAGGATGCCAGCGAAGCTGCCCAGCCCGTCGAAGAAGCCGCCGCCGAACAGCAGGCCGCCGATGCCGGCACCGATCAGGCCGCCCATCAGGGCCGGCATGAAGCCGCCGCGCGAGAAGAAGCCGCCGCGCTGCGCCGCTGCCGCCGGAGCGGCCATGCCCGGCTGCTGCATGCCCGGACCCGGGGTCTGGGTGGCCGACCGTTCCATCGGGGCCGCGGTGCGCGGCGCGGTGTTGGTGGGGGCCGGCGCCTCGTAGGTGCGCGAGCCGCGGCTACCCACGGAGCTGCTCTTGCCCGGGCGGGCGTCGGCGATGCCGGCGGTCAGCGCCACGGCCAGCGCCAGAGCGACGGCGCCGAAGGCGCGGGCCGGGCGGCGGCCCGAGTTGTGGGGGGCGGTACGGGGGGATCGCGTATTCTGGGTCATGGCCGTGTTCGGGAAAGCCCTCGGTTCTGGGGGACACTCATCATTGTAGCGCCCTCCTATATGGTATGGCAGCCCTGCCGTTTTAGAGGGGGCGGCAACCGAACCGGTCAAAAAATTGCACAGAATGCGTGTGGCGGCTCCTCAGGCCGAAGCGCGCTCCCAAACCATCCCGGTCGGACGGAAGGCTCCCGCCCCGCGTGGAGCGGTCGTCGCCACCGGGGCCGCGGACGCCCGTTCCGCCAGATCCAGCGATGTCCAGACGCGGCGGCGGACCTCCATCTGCCGGCGGCAATCGCGCGAGCAATAGAGCGGCGCCGGCCCGCGCGGCGAACTTCGATGGAACGGCTGCCCGCAGCAGGCGCAATAAAGAGTGTGCATCGTATCCTCCCTGCATTTTCCCGATTTCCGGCGCCCCGCCCGTCACTCCCTGGAGCGGGCGCCCGTTCGGTTCTTTTCGGTCTTCAGTCCTGTTCCATGCGCAGCATTGTTGTCCCTCAAAACTCCGCAGACCAGACGGGCGTTCGGCATATGGCCGTCCGCCTCCGCACCAAAAACCGCGGACGCGGGCGAAAGTCTTTGTGGCTATAAATATATGCTTCCCGAACATCCCATCCCGCGCGTCTCTTCGCCGCATCCGTTTCGGCAATGCCCTCACCTTTCGGATGATGCCCCTGCATCCGCCCGAAATGCGAGCGCGTCCATGGAATTGGACACCCGATGGAGATAGGCCGGGAACCGCAGGGCACAGCCGCGGGTTGCTCACCCGACACGCCCGTCCGGCCCCGCCCACGGCCCCCTCCCCGGCGGTTCCCCAGGGCGGCTTTCCAGCACCGGTGAAGCCATGAGCGACCTCCGCACGCGCCCCGCCCCCGCCTCCACCCTTCCGGGCGTCGCCACGGCGTCGCCGGCCGTCGACATCGACCTGAACCGGCTGGAACGGCTGCGCCGGCTGACGCGGCTGATGGACACGCGCTGGCGCATTCCCTGCACGCGCATCCCCATCGGGCTGGACGGCATCGCTGGGCTGGTCCCGGTGGTGGGCGGCACGGCGACCGCCGTGGTGTCGGCCTACATCATCATGGAGGCGGCCCGCTTCGATCTTCCGAAAATCCTGGTCGCGCGCATGATCGGCAACCTCGTCCTGGACTGGGCCGGCGGGTCGGTCCCGGTGGCCGGCGCCATCTTCGACATCGCCTTCAAGGCGAACCGCCGCAACCTGGATCTGCTGCACGAGCATCTGGAGAACCGGCTGTCCGGACTCGCGTGATCGGGCGCGCCCCGATTCCGGCAAAACCCTTGCATGTGTCCGGTCAACGCCCCCTCGAACGGGCGGTGACAGGAGGAACGCATGACCGTCATGTCCATCGCGCAAGGGCTGCGGAGCACCGCCCCGGCGCACCGTTTCGCCTCAGCAACGCAGCCGGCGGATCAAGGCTTTGCCGCCGTCCTGGCCGAAACCGCCGCGCCCCGCGCCCAAGCCGCTCCAGCGCCCGCGAAGGAGTTCAAGGCGTTCCAGCCGTCCGGCGGGACGATGGGCAAAACTTTCCGGGTGGACGCTTTTTCCGGGGTGCTGAAGCAGAAAACCGCCGCCTTCACCGAGGAGCTGGCCGCCCGTTTCGCCGTGGCCGGCGTGGACACGCGCCAGCCGGTCACGCTGGACGTGGATGCGGAAGGCCGCGTCACCGTGGCCGGCGACCACCCGAGCAAGGCGGCGGTCGAGCGTCTGTTCGCCGAAGACCCGGACTTCGCCAACCGCTACCGCGAGATCGCCGGGGGCCACGCCTTCCTGGCGCACTGCCGCGTCGCCACCCGCTTCCAGATCGAACTGGAGGACAGCAAGACGGAGGAGGAGCGCAAGACCATCATGCGGCGCTACGAAGCCATGTTCCGCCAGCTCGACGGCGCCGCCGGGCGGATGACCTGGTCCGGCGGGCAACTCGGCAGCGCCGCGATGGACATGGCGTCCAAGCTGCTGAGCCTGCCCTCCTGGGCCATGGGATAAGGGGTCCCCAGACAAGGAATGGCAGCGGGCGGGCGTTCCAACACTTGACTTGTGTCAACGCGGAGGGATCTTGTCTGCATGATCCTCCCCGCCATGAACGCCATCTTCCCCGTGGCCCGCGCCACCGCCGCCCCAACCGCCCTGAACGCCGCCCTGCTCGCCAAGTACGACGGGCTGCGGGTGCCCCGCTACACCAGCTACCCGACGGCGCCGCACTTCACCCCCGCCGTGGGGGCGGAGCGCTATGCGGCCTGGCTGGCGGAGCTGGACACGGCGGCCCACACGGGGTCGCTGTACCTGCATGTGCCCTTCTGCGCGAAGATGTGCTGGTACTGCGGCTGCCACACCAAGATCGTCGCCCGCTACGCCCCCATCGCGGAGTATCTGGACCATCTGCGACGCGAGGTGGGCATGGTGGCCGACCGCATCCCCGGACGGCTGCGGGTGCGGCACATCCATTTCGGCGGCGGCACCCCGACCATGATGGCGCCGGACGACTTCGAGTCGCTGATCGCCCTGCTGCGCACCCGCTACGACGTGACGGCGGACGCGGAGATCGCGGTGGAGATCGACCCGCGCACCCTGACCCGCGACATGGCGAAGGCGCTGGGCCGCGCCGGGGTCAACCGCGCCTCGCTGGGCGTGCAGGACTTCGACGCCGAAGTGCAGGCGGCCATCAACCGCATCCAGCCGCGGGAGCAGACCGAACAGGCGCTGGAGTGGCTGCGCGCCAACGGCATCCGCCACATCAACCTGGATCTGATGTACGGCCTGCCCGGCCAGTCGGTGGCGAGCGTCGCCCGTTCCGCCGAGATCGCCCTGTCCATGGCGCCGGACCGGCTGTCGGTCTTCGGCTATGCCCATGTGCCGTGGATGAAGACGCACCAGAAGAAGATCGACGAGTCTGCGCTGGCCGGCACGCTCGGCCGGTGGGAGCAGTTCGCGGCCATCGCCGACGTGCTGACCGACGCCGGTTTCCGGCCCATCGGGCTGGACCACTTCGCCAGGCCGGACGACGAGCTGGCCGTGCAGCAGGCCGAGGGGCGGCTCAGCCGCAACTTCCAGGGCTACACGACCGACGACGCGGAGGTGCTGTTGGGCTTCGGCGCCTCCTCCATCGGGGCGCTGCCGCAGGGCTATGTGCAGAACGCCGTTCCCTTCGACCAGTACGCCCAGGCCATCGCGTCCGGGACCTTCGCCACGGGCAAGGGGCTGGCGCTGACCGACGACGACCGGCTGCGCCGCGACCTGATCGTGCGGCTGATGTGCGACCTGTCGGTGGATGTCGGCGCGGTGGCGCAGGCCCATGGGCTGGACGCCGGGGCCTTCGACGCCGATCTCGCCGCCATGGACGATCTGGTGGCCGACGGGGTGGCCGTGGTGGAGGGGCGCCGCATCGACGTGCCGGAAGCCGCCCGCCCGCTGATGCGCATCGTCGCCGCGCGCTTCGACACCTACCTGTCCACCGGGGCCGGGAAGCACAGCCGGGCCGTGTGACGGACAAGAGGCGTGATTCCGCCTGCGGAGGCCGCTTTTTGCCTGCCTCTGGCCTTCCGTGCGCAAATCGGCGAAACTGGCGCCCTTGAACGCCTTTGCGGAAGCGGCAAAGGGACAGGCTCCAGGGACGGGCACCGATGATCACGCTCTACACCTTCGCCTCGCCGAACGGGCAGAAGGCCTCGATTCTGCTGGAAGAACTGGGCCTCACCTACAAGGTCCACAAGGTCGACATCGTGGCGGGGGACAACCGCCACCCCGACTATCTGGCGGTCAGCCCCATCGGCAAGATCCCGGCCGTCGTGGAGGATCTGCCCGGCGGCAAGAAGCGCCGGCTGTTCGGATCGGGCGCCATCCTGCTGCACTATGCGGAGTGCACGGGCCGCCTGCTGCCCGAAGGGGTGGACGAGCGGGCGGAGGCGATGAGCTGGCTGATGTTGGGCGTCAGCGACCTCGGCCCCACCGGCGTCAACAAGTTCCGCTTCTCGGTCATGGCGCCGGAGAAGTTCCCCTACGCCATCGACCATTTCAAAGGCGAGCTTCAGCGGATCTACGCCGCGATGGAGGAACGGCTGGCCGAAACCGAGTATCTGGCCGGTTCCTATTCCGTCGCCGACATCGCCTGCTTCCCCTTCGTCGCCGTGGCGGCCAAGGCGGACGGCAACGTGCTGGACCACTACCCGAACCTGAAGCGCTGGTACGACACCGTTGCGGAGCGCCCGGCGGTCAAGCGCGGCATGGCCGTGCCGGAGTGATGTCCCGCCCCCACCGTTACGGAGTGCCCACCCGCATGCGCCTGCCGACCGCTGCCGCCTGCCTCGCCCTTGCCATTGCCCTGCCCCTGCTGGGCGCCTGCCAGACGACCTCGGACGGGGCGGAGCGGCAGTCCCTCATCCCCGCGGACGCCGATCCCGGCACCTACTGGCACGGCGACCGCAGCCAGGCCTATGAGCGCGCCTATGTGGTCGCCCGAAGCCCGCAGGACTGGAGCGACCTCTGGGCGCGCGTCGGCGAGGCGGCGCCGGGTTCCCTGCCCGGCGACCGCATGGCCGTGGCGGTCTTCCTCGGTCCGCGGGACACGGGCGGCTACGGCGTGTCCATCGACAGCGCGCGGGCGTCCGGCGGCGACATCGTCGTCGGCTACCGCGAGCGCGTTCCGGGTCCGGCCCAGGCGGTCATCCAGATGCAGACGTCGCCTTACGCGGTGCGGCTGATCCCGCTGGTGAGCGGGGCGGCGAAGTTTCAGCGGGAGAGGTGAGGGACAGGTAAGGTTCACCTCCTCCCCACCACCCGCGGGTCCAGCGCGTCCTGAAGCCCGTCGCCCAGCAGGTTGACGGCGATCACCGTCAGGAAGATCAACAGCCCCGGCCATACCGCCAGCAGGGGCGCCGTCCCGACCAGCTCCTGCGCGTTGGTCAGCATGTTGCCCCAGGAGGGCAGCGGCGGCTGGATGCCCAGCCCCAGGAAGCTCAGCACCGATTCCAGCAGGATCACGTTGCCGACCGTCAGCGTCATCGCCACCACGGCGGGGGCGGCGACGTTCGGCAGGATGTGGGCCAGCATGATCCTCCGGCTGTCCGCCCCCATCGCCACCGCCGCCCGCACATAGTCGCGCCGCCGCGCCGACAGGGTGGCCCCGCGCACCAGCCGCGCCACCGTCGTCCAGCCGAACAGCGCCACCAGCACGACGATGCGCAGCAGGCTGGCGTCCTCCGCCCCCGCCACCTCCGGCGGGATGCCCAGCCGCGTCAGGTCGATGGCGCCCAGCACGATCAGCAGCGGCAGCAGGGGCAGCGCGATCAGCCCGTCGGTGACACGCATCAGCAGATCGTCCAGCCGCCCGCCGAAATAGCCCGCCAGCAGCCCGATCCCCGTGCCGATGACGCCGGAGGCCAGCGCCGCCGCCATCCCCACGAACAGCGACACCCGCCCGCCGTAGAGCAGCCGCACCAGCACGTCGCGCCCCAATTCATCGGTGCCCAGCGGGTGCAGGGCCGAGGGCGGGCCGAAGCGATCCAGCAGATTGATGCCCGTGGCCTCCACCCCCAGCCAGGACTCCACCCAGGGCGCCGCCGCCGCGGCAACCGCCAGGGTCAGCAGCAGAAAGGTACTGACCACCGCCAGCCGGTGGCGGGCGAAGCGCCGCAGGAACCGCCCCGCCCTCACGCCCCGTCCCCCTTGGCCCCGTCCCCCTTAAAGGAGATGCGCGGGTCCAGCCCGGCATAGGCCACGTCGGCCAGCAGGTTGCCGGCCAGCGTGGTCAGCGTGGCGAACAGCAGCGCCACCAGCGCCACGTTCAGGTCGTTGCCCATGATGCTGTCGTAGATCAGCTTGCCCATGCCCGGCCAGGCGAACATCGTCTCGGTCACCAGCGCACCTGAGAAGAGAGCGCCGAATTCCAGCGCCACGATGGTCACGATGGGGATGGTCGCGTTGCGCAGCGCGTGGCGCCAGACCACCCGCCCCTCCCCCAACCCCTTGGCGCGGGCGGTGCGGATGTAGTCCTGGCGCAGTTCCCCCATCATCGCCGCGCGGACGTAGCGCGTGTAGCCGCCGATGCTGGCCAGCGTCAGCGAGGCCACCGGCAGCACGAGGTAGGGCAGCCGCTCCCACCAGCCCTCCCCGCCCACCGGCCCGAGGCCGGAGGCGGGCAGCCATTGCAGTTCCACCGCGAAAAGCAGGATCAGCAGCAGCGCCAACCAGAAGGCCGGAACCGAAATCCCGGCAAAGCAGAACAGGTTGATGGCGTTGTCCGCCCAGCCGTAAGGCCGCCGCGCCGCATAGACGCCGAGCGGCAGCGCCACCGCCAGCGTCAGCGCCATGGCCGCCCCCAGCAGCAGCAGCGTGTTGCCCAGCCGTGGAATGAGGATCGTCAGCACCGGCTGCGCGTAGAGCCGCGAGAAGCCGAAATCCCCCGCCAGCGCCGCCTGGAGCCAGTGCCAATAGCGTTCCACCAGGGGCTTGTCGAGGCCGTACAGCGCCTTCAGCCGCGCCGCGTCGGCGGGCGTGGCGCGTGGATTGCCGGCCAGCATCATGTCCACCGGATCGCCCGGCATCAGCGTCATCAGGGCGGTGATGACGAAGCTCATCAGCAGCAGGACGACGAGCGCCTGGAGCAGGCGGGAGGCGAGGAAGCGGGTCATGCGGACCCGGCGCCCGTGGGGGCAAGGGCCTGCATCACCCCCTCACTCCTTCGCTTTCCACGTCTCGATCCACAGCGTGCTGGACTCCTGATGCCCGGTCGGCACCACCCCGTCCAGCCAGGGCGGCAGGATGAAGGGGTCGGCGCGGAAGAACAGCGGCAGGTTCGGCAAATCCTGCGCATAGATCGTTTGCAGCTTCGCCCACAGCGCGCGGTTGGCGTCGGGCTCGCAGACATGCTCCAGGTCTTCCAGCACCCGGTCCATCTCCGGATTCTTGTACCCCGTGTAGTTCTGGCCCGCCCAGTTGTTGGCCTCCGTCGGGATCATGCTGGAATGCAGGATGGTGCGCGGGATGTTCTCCGGCGCGCTGATCCAGGCGAACAAGGCCATGGACTTGAAGCGGCGCTTCTCCAGCGTGTCGCCGAACAGGACGCGGGCGGGCTCGTTGACGATGCGCACCTCCACCCCGGCCTGCCGCCACTGCGCCTGGAGCACCTGCTGCAACACCTCGCGGGAGCGGTTGCCGGCGGTCGTCATGATCTCCAGCGACAGCCGTTCCCCCTTGGCGTTGTGGCGCACCCCGGCGCGGCGCTCGCTCCAACCCGCCTCGTCCAGCAGCTTGGCCGCCAGCGCCGGATCGAAGGGATAGGTGAGATAGCCCGGCGCGTGCACGCGGTCGAGCGGACTGATCTCGTTGTGAGCGACCGGCTGGCGCCCGCCATAAAGTTGCTTGGAAATCGCCTCGCGGTCGATGGCGTGCAGCAGCGCCCGGCGCACCCGGATGTCGGCCAGCGCCGGATTGTCCAGGTTCAGCTCCACATGCTCGAAGAACAGGCCGGGCTTGTAGAAGACGCTGTAGCGGCTGCCGTGCCGCTTTTCGAAGGCCAGCACCTGATCCAGCGGCAGGCCGGTCTCCCCCGGCACCATGTCCACCTGCCCGGCCAGCAGGTTGGCCTCCAGCGCGGCGGTGTTCTCGATGGCCTTCACGATGACCCGCTTGAAGGCGGGCTTCGCCCCCCACCAGGTGGGGTTCGGCTCCAGCACCACATGGCTGCCCGGCTCCACCTGGGCGATGCGGTAGGGGCCGAACCAGAGGCCGGGGTTGGTGGTGTCCGTCTCGTATTTGGAGCGGTTGCGGTAGGTGGCCGGGTCCGCCTCGAACACCGCGCGCTCCAGATGGGCGGGCAGGATTTCGAAGTCGTTGATCTCGGCGTAGCTGCACACCGGCTTGTCGCGGTGGATGGTGAAGGTGCGCTCGTCCTTCACGTCGATCGCCACGATGTCGCGGGCGAACAGGTCGAAGTTGCTGTAGCCGCTCTGCGGGTGCTTGCCGACCGTCCAGGTGAACAGCACGTCCTCGGTCGTCACCGGCGTGCCGTCGCCCCAGGCGGCCTTGGGGTTGATGGTGTAGGTGACCTTGATGCCCTTCTTCCCGTCGGGCCGCGTCTCGTACTCTGCCGTGCCCTTGTCCAGCGCCGGCAGATCGGTGCAGAGCAGGCAGGTCAGCCGCCAGTCGGGGTCGTAGGCGGTGAAGGGCCGGCGCGCCATGGACAGGACATAGCTCTTGGCCATCATCGCTTCCACGGAGGGGTGCCAATTGGACGGGAACTGGGTCATGCCGATCACCAGCTCGTCCTTCGCCGCGAATGCGGGGGTGCCCATGAGGGCGGCGGCCAGGGCAAGAGCGGCTATTCCCGTTCGCATCGCGGCGTCGTCTTTCGTCCGGTGAGGTCCCGGCTACGAACTATGGGGACCCGCGGCTTTCCGGTCCAGCGTCGAAGCCGGGTCCGCGAAGTCCTTGACGGAACGGGCCTGCGGGTGTTTGTGGTCTGCCCCGAACGCAACCGGATGAATGGGGAGCCCGACACGCCATGGCCGGCACCGTGACCCTGACGCGCGACGGCGTCGTCGCCACGCTGACGCTCAGCAACCCCGACAAGCTGAACGCCTTCGACAAGCCGATGTGGCACGCAATGATCCCGCTGCTGCGCCAGCTCGGCGCGGACGAGACGGTGCGCGCGGTGGTGCTGCGCGGGGCCGGCGGGCGCGCCTTCAGCCCCGGCGCCGACATCTCCGAATTCGAGACGGAGCGCAACAGCCCCGAACAGGGCGCCGATTACGGCGTGCTGATGGACGAGGGCCTGAACCTGCTGCGCGAATTGCCGCATCCGACGCTGGCCGCCATCCAGGGCGCCTGCTGCGGCATCGGGCTTGCCGTGGCGCTGGCCTGCGACCTGCGGGTCTGCACCGCCGGCAGCCGCTTCGGCGTGCCGGTCAGCCGGCTCGGCATCTCCATGGCGCTGCCGGAACTGAAGCTGGTCTACGACATCGCGGGCGGCCCGGCGGCGTTGGAAATCCTTCTGGAGGGCCGCGTCTTCGGCGCGGAGGAAGCCAAGGACAAGCGGCTGGTCCACCGCGTCGTGGCGGACGAGGCGTTCGAGGGCGAGATCGCCGCGACCTGCGAACGCATCGCCGGGGGCGCCCCGCTGGCCGCCCGCCTGCACAAGCAGTTCGTCCGCCGCCTGTCCGACCCGACTCCGCTGTCCGAGGCGGAGATCGCAGAATGCTATCACTGCTTCGGCACGGAGGATTTCCGCGAGGGCTACCGGGCGTTTCTGGAGAAGCGGAAGCCGGTGTTCCGGGGGCGCTGAGCGCCCGCGCATGCCTGGGTCCGCGCCATAGCGATGGTATCCGGACGGCGGAAGTCCAGATTGGGATGAACACGCCGCCTCCGCTCTCTGTCCCCGTTCGCCATGCCCCGCGTCACACGCTTCATTCCCTTCATCATCGCCTGCGCCCTGTTCATGGAAAATCTGGACGCGACGGTGATCGCCACCGCGCTGCCGGAGATCGCGCGGTCGATGGGCGAGGACCCGCTGCGGCTCAGCCTCGCCATAACCTCCTACATGCTGGCGCTGGCGGTGTTCCTGCCGGTCAGCGGCTGGATGGCCGACCGTTACGGGACGCGGACGGTCTTCGCGTCGGCCATCGGGGTGTTCACCGTGGGCTCCGTCCTCTGCGGCCTGTCGAACGGGCTGTACGAGCTGGTGGCGGCGCGCATCGTCCAGGGGCTGGGCGGAGCGATGATGGTGCCGGTCGGGCGGCTGATCCTTCTGAAGACCGTGCCGAAGGAGCGGCTGGTCGCCGCCATGGCGCAGATGACCCTGCCGGCGCTGATCGGGCCGGCGCTGGGGCCGCTGGTGGGCGGTTTCATCGCCACTTACGCCTCCTGGCGCTGGATCTTCTACATCAACGTGCCGATCGGGCTGATCGGGATGGCCCTGGTGCTGACCCTGGTCCCCAACGTGCGGGAAACCGAGCGCGACCCCTTCGACAGCCGCGGTTTCGTCTTGAGCGCGCTGGCGCTGGCCGCCCTGATGTTCGGGCTGGAGAATGTGGGCCGCGGGGTGATGCCGCCCTACGCGGTCGCCGGGGTGCTGGGGCTGGGAACCGTCACCGCGTGGCTGTATCTGCGCCACGCCCGCGGGATGGAGCGCCCCGTGCTCGATCCCTCGCTGCTGAAGCTGCCGACCTACGCGGCGTCCGTCATGGGCGGCACGCTGTTCCGCATCGGCATCGGCGCCGTGCCCTTCCTGATGCCGCTGATGCTCCAGGTGGGCTTCGGGCTCACACCCTTCGAATCCGGGGCGCTGACCTTTGCCGGGGCCGCCGGGGCGCTGACCATGAAGGCGCTGGCCGGACCGATCCTTCGCCGGCTGGGCTTCCGCCGGGTGCTGGTCGCCAACGCGCTGCTCAGCGGCCTGATCCTGATGAGCTACGCCGCCTTCCGGCCCGAGACGGCGCACTGGGTCATCCTGGGCGCGCTGCTGATGGGCGGCTTCTTCCGCTCGCTCCAGTTCACCGGCCTGAACAGCCTGGCCTACGCCGAGGTGCCGAAGGAGCGGCTGAGCCGCGCCAACACGCTGGCCAGCGTGATGCAGCAGGTCTCGCTCTGCCTGGGCGTGGCGATCGGGGCGACGGTGCTGCACCTGACGCAGAGACTCACCGCCAGCCCTGGTGCCGCGCTGACGCCCACCGATTTCGTGCCGGCCTTCCTGACGGTCGGGGCGATGGCCTGCGCGTCGGCCCTGTTCTTCCTGCCGCTGCCGCCCGACGCCGGTTCGGAGATCAGCGGCCACCGCGCCCGCGCGCGGGCCAAGGAATCGCCGCGCGCCCTGGAAGCCGCCGACTGAAGCCGCCGATCGGGCCGCCGGTTACGGCTCGTCCCAGTCCGGCTCGTCGGCCTTGAGCAGTTCCACGAGCCGGGCGACCCGGCCCGAGGGCGGGTGCTGCGTCGCCTCCCCCATGTAATCGTCGGCGCCGGTCCAACTGGCGGCCTCCATCAGTTCGGCGGGGCTGGCGCCCGTGCCGATGATGTTGGCGATGCGCATGTCGTCCAGCCGTCCACAAATGTCGATCACCTGATCGCGGGTGAGCGCCGGCTGCTGCTGATCGGGCATTCGGAAATCCTCCTCCCCAAAGACCGCGTCCCCCGGATTAACGGTCCGCCCCTCGTCGGCGCAACGGCGCAAGGGTGGAGCCCCCGCCGCAACAAGGGGGAACCCGGTCCCGAGTCTCGCGATGCGTCACCGGTCGCCGGTTATCTTCTGAGAAAATCCGGCGCGGCGTGGCCGTCCTTCGGTTGCGGGAAAAGCGGAGTTCCCACAATGCGGGATAAATAAATGCGGGCTCTTCGCAGCACATCGGAAAATTCTTACCAAGCTTGGCTCTTTTTCGTGCGGTCCCCCTTTGGTTGGGGGTGCGTTCGCCGCGCGTTCCCGGTATAAATGAGCATGGCGGCTATGCGCCTTTTTCAAGAATGAACGGGAGGCTCCCCGCCAGGGCGCGGGCAGCAAGACAGGCATGATGGACTGGGACAAGCTTCGGGTCTTCCACGCCGTGGCCGAGGCTGGAAGTTTCACGCACGCGGGCGAAACGCTGAACCTCAGCCAATCGGCGGTCAGCCGCCAGATCAGCGCGCTGGAGGAAAGCCTGGGCGTGCCGCTGTTTCACCGGCACGCGCGCGGTCTGATCCTGACCGAGCAGGGCGAACTGCTGCACCGCACGGCCCGCGACGTTTTCGCCAAGCTGTCGATGACCGAAGCGATGCTGACCGAAAGCCGGGAGCATCCGAAGGGTCCGCTGCGCGTGACCACCACGGTCGCCTTCGGTTCCACTTGGCTGACCCCGCGCGTCAACGAATTCCTGTCGATCTATCCGGACATCCAGCTCACCCTGCTGATCGACGACAACGAGCTGGATCTGGCGATGCGCGAGGCGGACATCGCCATCCGCATGAACACGCCGCGCCAGCCGGACCTGATCCAGCGCCATCTGATGTCGGTGCATTTCCACCTCTACGCCCACCAGGAGTATCTGAAGAAGCGCGGCACCCCGAAGATCGCCGCCGACCTGGACGGGCACGACATCGTGGCCTACCCGCCGGACGTCCGCGCCCCCATCGCCAATGTCAACTGGATCAACGAGGTAGGAGACCCGGCGCCGGGAGCCCGCAGGCCGATCCTGCAGGTCAACAGCATCTACGCCATGTACCGCGCGGTGGAGAGCGGCCTGGGCATCGCCGCCCTGCCCGACTTCCTGGTAGACGGCAGCAAGGAACTGACCCGCGTCCTGCCGGACGTGGACGGCCCGAAGGTGGACGCCTACTTCGTCTACGCCGAGGAACTGCGCCATTCCAAGCGCATCGCGGTCTTCCGTGACTTCCTGGTGAAGAAGGTGGCGGAGTCGGCCTTTTAAGCCAGCCCAGCCTTTGTGCAGGCAGTGCGTCTGCCTGTTTTCAATGCAGAGGCGTCTGGCATGCAGCGTCGGGCGCCTTTCTTTTTGTACGTATTGTACCCGAAACTGTCCTACATCTTTGCAATCCGATTGCCGATTCCGGTCGCGCATCACCCATCCTTTGGCACCATACGCATCCGCACGCCAATTTTTCGTTATTCTTCAGCCCCTTACAAGCCATGCGGTTCTCGCATGGCCGATTTGGATATTTGGGGATGGAATCCCTTGGGCAGAATGGTCAAATCTTAGGCGTTGGATGTTGCGCCGCAGCATCCGGCGTTTCGTCCCGGAAGCCCGCTTCCGGGGTTGGGTCTTCGGACCCAGCGTCTCCCAGACGTGAAGCCTCCCTGTTCAACTCGCCGGCTAATCAACAGGTTAGCCGGCGGTTTTTTTGTCCGGAGGGCTTTGGGGGAACTCCAGGGGAACAAACTGAGTGGGCTTGCTGGCTGATCAGCCCTGCTCCACCGCCCGCCGCCTCGTCCAGGTCGGCACGAACTGGGGCCGGCGTCGGGCGATGGCCTCCATCAGCACCAGCAACTCAGCCAGTAGCCGGCCGGGGTCGGCGATCTCGCCGGACGCGTTCCATTGCACAGTGAGGATGTCGAGACGCGCCAGTACGTCGGCGGAGCTGGTGATTGGTGCGCGCCGGATCGCCGCCGCGATCCAAGCCGCCTCCTCGCCGAGCTGCCGGGCCTGCGCCTCCAGGTCGGGGACGCCGAGTGTCCGCAGTGCCTCGTTGGCGTGCCGCTGGGCGGCCTCCAGCTCGTTAGCAAGCGCCTCCACCTTCCGTCGATGCCGCTCCATCGCTTGAACGTCCAGAAGCGCCCAGCCGGGCGGCGGAGCGGCCTTCAGGGCGTCCGCGTCGGTCACGGTATGGCGGCCCCATTGAACTGCAGCGACGGGCACCAACGCGCGGCGGCGCGCAATCTCCGCAGCGACGGCGGCCCGCTCGCCCTCAAGGGCGGCCCAGCGCTCCAATAAAGTCCATGCGGTCGTCGGGGCATGCATGACTCTCGTCCTACAATGGGACGCCGGGACGCGCGGCCATTGCTTCGTGCACAAATGCCGGAAGGGGTAACCTATCGGAGCGCGAGCGATGGACGGGGGATGTTTCGGGACGGGTCGGCGTCTGCCGCTGGCGGCGGTGGACGTGGGCAACGGGCCGTTGTCCGGAGATCTGAGGGCGGCGCGTGAGCGGCTGTGCGCCGGCCTCCGCGGGAAGGGGCTGGAACTGTTCATATCCGACGATTGGGCTGCGCTGGAAGCGGTGAACGCGGCCAACCGGGAAGGCTGGTTCCCGCTCCTGCCCCGGCCAATCTCGGCCCCGTCGTTCTGGATCGGCGCGGCCGATGCCCGCGGCACGGTGATCGCCACGCACGGTGTTGTCATGCTCGATTGCGCGGCGGCCAGTTTCGGTGCCAAGCTGGCCGAGTTGACGGCGTTCCATGATCCGGGAGTGGCCCCGGCTGATGAATGGTGCTTCTGCGCCAGTGAGGGCGCGCACGACACCCACGGCACGGTTGCCTGGATCGTTGCCGGCTGGAACCGGCTGGATTGGCGCGGCCTTGGCCTCTTCCATGAACTGGGCGCCGCTGCGCGCCTGGTCGGCATAGCCCGGATTTTGGATGAGGACGGGCCGGCAAGCCGTTGATTCCGCGGGGGCGGTTTGCCGCCCCACCGAAGGCTCCGCATCTGGCCATACGCGGAGCCATGCCGGAATCCCGGCGGGCCGCGTGCGATTTTTCCGCGCTATGCCGGTGCGCGCCGCGCGTCCGCGCCGGCGTCAGCGGGCGCGGCTGGCCGCACCGCGCCGCCGTGCGCCCGCACCGGCGGCGCGGACGGACTC
>JAEYPE010000196.1 GCA_023411035.1 Pseudomonadota bacterium | reverse complement strand
AGGCCATGGTGTCCTTGAAGCGCAGCGCCCGGATGAACTGGTACATGAACTTTTCCGCCGACAGGTAGATCACCTTGCGGTTCGGATCGTTCCGCCGGATCTGCCAGGCGATGGCGTGCATCAGGTGCGTCTTGCCCAGCCCCACCCCGCCGTAGAGGAACAGCGGGTTGAAGGTGACCGAGGTGGCGTCGGCGACGCGCCGGGCGGCGGCGTGCGCCAGCTCGTTCGGCTTGCCCACCACGAAATTCTCGAAGGTGAAGCGGGGGTCCAGCGGGGCGGAAATGTCCGTCCGGTCCTCCAGCACCGAGGCGACCGCCGTGGGCGATTCGTCCGACGCGAAGGAGGGCGGCCCCGCCGAATAGGAGGACCCGATGTAGGAGGTGGCGCCGTAGGAAGCGGACTGCGCCAGCGCCGCGGCCCGCGGAGCGGGGGTGGAGGGAACCGGGCCGCCGCCGGCGGAGCCGTCCGCCGAGTCGGCAGTGGGGGATTCCCCGTCCTCCTCCGGCGCCAGCATGGACGGCGCGTTGGCGGAGGCGACCACCACGTCGATGGACAGGACGTCCGGGTTTTCCCCGGCCCACATGTTGCGGATGCGGTCGGCGTAGTGGGTCAGCACCCAGTCGCGCATGAAGCGGGTGGGCACGACGATGCGCACCTCCCCGCCGCGGATGCCGGCAAAGGAAAGCGGCTGAAGCCAGCTGCGGAAGGCGATCTCGCCCACCTCGTCCTTGAGGCGGCCCCGGATTCGGGCCCACTGCTGATCCAACGACGCGCCGACCGACATGCTTTCCCTACCCCGCTCCTTTCCCCCGGGCGGTCCCGCGCCGCAGAGGGCACCGTCCCGCTCGACTTAGGCCCTGCTTATTAACTTAGGCCCTGCGCGTTCAAAACATTCCTCTCCTGAAGACTCCAACGGCGGATGCCTCCCAACTGGACGGCAATACTATCCCTTCGGCGAAGTTGGACTCCGCCTTTGCCATGCCGAGTTTTAAGAAAAGCATCGCTCCAAGAGCAACAGGTCGAATCGAGTTTCCTGAGCGTCCCGCAGCCTTACCCGCAGCTTTGAACGTCTCCGTCCTTCAGCATGTGGCGCGTGACATCAAAGGCAACATCGGTGCGCCATTCCCAACGGATCGAAAGTCTAATCAGCCGCCCCTTCCGTGGCAATAGGACAGAAAGCAAACGGCACGGAATAGGCCAAAAAACACAGAGGCTTTCGGCACTCCGCCCCATAGACTCCACCAAAGATCATAACCGCCGGAAGCGAATCGCCGTCCAGCAGCCGCGATCCTTGTCCCCGCCGGAATTCTGCCGGACGACTCGGAAAGAACAGTGACTGTACTTATCAAAAACGCAAAAAGCCGCGCCCAGATCTGGTGCGCGGCTTTATAACGCCGAGTAAACTCAGAGAGCCTTGATGCGGGCCGAAAGACGCGACAGCTTGCGCGACACGGTGTTCTTGTGCAGAACGCCCTTGGAGGCCCCGCGCATCATTTCCGGCTGCGCGGCCTTGAAAGCCTCAGCGGCTTCGGCCTTGTTGCCGGACTCGATCGCGGTCTCGACCTTCTTCACGAAGGTACGGATGCGGCTGACGCGGTTACGGTTGATCTCCGTACGACGCGCGGTTTGACGAATGCGCTTTTCAGCAGACTTATGATTGGCCATGAAAACCCTACTCCGGACGACACGCCTGTCCCAGTGCGAGGGGGCCTTATACGCTCCGGCTGGAGCAGAGTCAAGGCGCCGTCCAACACTGTTTTTCGGCAAATGAAAGGGAACGAGATCTTGTCGGATTTCTGCCCCTCCCCCGCTAGATGCGGGGGAGGAGTCGGGGGATATCAGCGATGCTTCCAATCCGGCTGGCGCTTTTCGGCGAAAGCGGCCATGCCTTCCTTCTGGTCTTCGACGGCGAAAGTGGCGTGGAAGATTCGGCGCTCCACCCGGATGCCCTCGGTCAGCGTGGTTTCGTAGGCGGCGTTGACCGCGTCCTTGGCCATCATGACGACCGGGCGCGAGAGCTTGGCGATCTTCTCGGCGACCTTCACCGCCTCGTCCACCAGTTCCGCCGCCGGCACGATGCGGCTGACGAGTCCGGCGCGCTCCGCCTCCGCGGCGTCCATCAGACGGCCGGTCAGGCACATCTCCATGGCCTTCGACTTGCCGACGAATCGGGTCAGGCGCTGCGTGCCGCCGGCGCCGGGGATCGTGCCGATGGTGATCTCCGGCTGGCCGAACTTGGCGGTGTCGGCGGCCAGGATGAAGTCGGCCATCATCGCCAGCTCGCAGCCGCCGCCCAGCGCGTAGCCGGCGACCGCGGCGATGGTCGGCTTGCGGCACTTGGCCAGCCGCTCCCACTTCGCGGTGATGAAGTTGGCCTTGTAGACGTCCATGTAGGAGAAGTTCTGCATCTCCTTGATGTCGGCACCGGCGGCGAAGGCCTTCTCCGAACCCGTCACCACGATGGCGCCGATGGAGTCGTCGGCCTCCAGCGCGTCCAGCGCCTGGCCCAGTTCGGTCACCAACAGGTCGGACAGGGCGTTCAGCGCCTTGGGCCGGTTCAGCGTGACGAGCCCGACCGGTCCGCGGGTTTCGACGAGAATGGTTTCGTACGGCATGGTGCAGCAGGCTCCCGTGGTTTGGCCCCCTTCTTTGGATGGGGGCGTTCTGGTTTGCTTTTGGTCCTTGGAGGATCAGCGCGGAATCAGGGAGAAACGGACGACCGTGGCCCCCGCCTTCGGGGCGGAGACGGCGGCGCCGGAGACGACAGCGCGAACCGGCTCGACGAATTCCAGGCGCAGTTCCTCGCCCTCCCGCAGGAAGCTGGCGCCCCCGCCCGTCCGTTGCGGGGCGCGGCTCCAGCCGAGCTGCGGCATGGTCTGGTTGTAGAAGGTCAGAACCGCGCTGCGGTCCACCGCACCGGCCATCACGGACTGCGCGATGCGCCCGGCGGGCTTGTCGAAGACCAGCGGCGCCACTTCGGCGGGGGCGAGGCCCGGCATCACCGGCACATCCCCCATCCCTTCGACGTAGCGGGTGGACTCGGCAGCCCGAGCGGGCGACGTTGCGGGCAACGGAACCCCGGCCAGACCCGCGAGAACGGGGCCGGCGAGGAGGAGGGCGGCGAGTGCCGCCCTGGCGGTGGCCGATGGAGCCGTCATACCCTCCACGTATATCAACGCTGGCGTTGCGGACAATAGAAAGTCGAACGGCCCGCCTGGACGATCCGGCGGACGCCCCCGGTCTTCGCCACGTCGCAGGTGCAGCCCGGACAGGGCGCGCCCTCGCGGTCGTAGACCGAGAAGTGGTGCTGGAAATAGCCGAGTTCCCCCGACGCCTGCCGGTAGTCGCGCAACGACGAGCCCCCGGCGGCGATGGCCCGGTCCAGCACCGCGCGGATCGCCGCGGCCAACCGTTCCGCTTTCGCACCGGTCACTGTGGCGGCTATGCGCTTGGGGCTGAGGCGGGCGAGGAACAGCGCCTCCGACACATAGATGTTGCCGAGCCCGGCGACCACCGACTGGTCCAGAAGGGCGGCCTTGATGCTGATCATCCGCCCGGCCAGCCGGTCGGCCAGCACCGGGCCGGAGAAGGCGTTGCCCAGCGGCTCCGGCCCCAGCCCCCGCAGCAGCGGATGTTCGGCCAGCGACTCCGCCACCGCCAGATCCATCAGGCCGAAGCGGCGGGCGTCGTTGTAGGTCACCACCGTCCCGGCGTCGGTCTCCAGCACCACATGGTCGTGGGCGCCCCAGGCGGCGGGCCGTTCCGGCGTGATGATCATCCGCCCGGACATGCCCAGATGGGCGATCAGCACCGTCCCGTCGTCCAAATGGACCAGGATGTATTTGGCGCGGCGGCGCACCGACTCGACGCGGCGCCCGGTCAGCCGCTCGCAGAAGCCGGGCGGAAAGGGCACGCGCAGATTGGCCCGCCGCTGGAGCACCTGGACCAGCGTCCGCCCCTCCAGATGCGGGGCGAGGCCACGGCAGACGGTTTCGACTTCGGGAAGCTCGGGCATGATGGCAAGGAGGATGGTGGGAAGCGCCGGTTGACGCAAGGGGCGCCTGTGAATGCCCGTCGGGGAGCCGATCACGCCCTGGCCATCAGGCCCCTGTGTCTCCATGCCCCTGTGTCTCCATGCCTCTGTGGGGAAAAAAGCTTGCGGTTGGCCGAAATGGCCCTGCCCTCGTTCGCCCGGTTCCCCAACCAGTCGCCGCGGCGGGTCTGCCGGAACAGGCGGGCGGTGGGCTACCAGGGCGAGTCGTCCCGCCCGCGCAGCCAGCGCCAATCCGGCGCGTGGGACAGCAGAACCCAGACCGGATGCCCCAGGGCGCCGGCCGGATGGGCGGTCGCGTTGTCGATGGTGACGACGAGGTCCGTGGCGGCGATCTGCGCGGCCAGCCCGTCCAGGTCATCCTTGCGGTCCAGGCCGGGCGGCAGCGCGATGGCGATGCCTTCGTCCGCCAGCGCGGCCGCCTCCCCCGCCCAGTCGCCATATTGCAGGACCACCATGCCGGCCCCCGCGGCGTGGAGCGTGCGCGCCAGATCGGCCAGCGGAAGGTTCCGCAGACGCCCCCATTTCGGGTTGGTGGTGTGCCACGCGATGCCGACCAGGGGCGCCGGGCGGTCCGCTGGATGGGCGGATTCCGCGCCGGGTCCGCGGCCAGAACGGGGTGGAGCCGGCGGAAATCCTCCTCCCGGCGCAGCAGAAGGCGCGGCAGGCTGCCGGACGGGATGTGGGCGGCGATGTCCGGGGCCGACAGGCGCGGGTCCGGCACCGGGCCGCGCGGCACCACCTCCACCCCCGGCAGGGAGCGGGCGAAGAGCGGCGCCAGCCGGGCGTCGCATTCCAGCAGACAGCCCGGCCCGGCTCATGTTGATGATTGCGCCTCTTCCATTGACACTTGCGTCAACAAAGGGAGCGGATTGGCGAACATCACCTCGTCGCCCACCCCCTGCTCCCCCCAGCGGCTGGCCGGCCCACAGCGGCTGCGAGAAGCGCCCGAGCGCCAGCAGCGCCGAAGCCCGCGCGACCCGCGTGTCGGCCAGGGCGGGATCGCGGGCCAGCGCCGCCTCCGCCAGAGCCGCGTCCGGATCGCCGCAAAGCATGTGGGCGTCGGCCAGATTGTTGTGCGGATCGCCGCCGAATCCGGCATGAGCGCCGCCGCCGCGCGCAGGGCCTGCTCCGCCACAGCCGGGTCGGCGGCGGCGCGAGCCAGCGCTTCCAGCAGGCTGGCGTGGTTGGCGTGCATGTCGGGCTGTGCGCCGTCGCCGGCGATGGCCTGTTCGACCAGCGCGCAGCCCTCCTCCAGCCGCCCGCATTGGGCGAGCGGAAGGCCGCGCAGATGCAGGGCCGGGGAATGGCCGGGAAGGACGTCGAGGACCTGCCCGTAGACCGAGTCGGCCTCGGCGAAGCGCCCCTCCCGCTGGAGGTCGAAGGCGAACGGCAGGGCTTCCTGCACCGTGGCCATGGTTCCCCCCGTCTTCCGTCCTGAGGCACGGCGGCGAAGGCGGGGCGCGGGGTCAAGCCCGCAAAAACCGCCCGCCGGCGGTGCGGCACGGCAACGCCCCGGCTGGCGCAAGCCCAGGCCGCGCGCTATGTTGCGCGCCATGACCGATCCGCGCACCCCCTCCGCCCCGTCCAAGCCCGCAGCTCCGGCCCCTGCCACCGGCGTGTCCGCCGGGGCGGAAGGGAACTGGTTCGGGTACCGCCCCGTGGACCCCGACGCCAAGTCCGGCCTCGTCCGCGCCGTCTTCGACAGCGTGGCCGGGCGCTACGACCTGATGAACGACCTGATGTCGGGCGGCATCCACCGGCTGTGGAAGGACACGCTGATGGAGATGGTGGCGCCGCGCGCCGACATGACGCTGCTGGACGTGGCGGGCGGCACCGGCGACATCGCCTTCCGCTTCCTGCAACGCGGCGGCGGGCGGGCCGTGGTCTGCGACATCACCGAGTCGATGGTCCGCGTCGGGCGCGACCGATCCTTCGACCGGAACCTGCTGACCGGGGTGGACTGGACGGTCGGCGACGCGGAGAAGCTGCCCATCGCCTCCCGTTCGGTGGACGCCTACACGATCGCCTTCGGCCTTCGCAACGTCACGCGCATCGACGCCGCGCTGTCCGAGGCGCGCCGCGTGTTGAAGCCCGGCGGAAAGTTCTTCTGTCTGGAGTTCAGCCACGTGGTTCTTCCGGTCCTGCGCGAGATGTACGACGTCTATTCCTTCCAGGTTCTGCCCCGGCTGGGCCGCATGGTGGCGGGGGACGAGGAGAGCTACCGCTATCTGGCGGAGAGCATCCGCCGCTTCCCCGAGCAGCAGGCGCTGGCCAGGCGCATCGAGGCCGCGGGCTTCGGCGCGGTGCGCGTGCGCAACCTGACGGGCGGCATCGCCGCCATCCATTCCGGCTGGCGGATCTGACCGGTGCTGGTCCGGACCGTCCGAAACATTGGCCGCCTCTTCGTGATCGGCCGCACGCTGGCGCGCTACAACGCGCTGCCGGAAACGCTGCCGCAGACCGCCCCCGGCTTCGCGCTGTTCTGGCGCTGGGTCGGCAACGCGAAGGAGCCGGGCCGCGTCGGCCAGCGGCTGGCCCGCGCGCTGGCCGATCTGGGGCCGACCTACATCAAGCTGGGGCAGCTTCTGTCCACGCGCTCCGACCTCGTGGGCGAGCGGATGGCGATGGATCTGGCCGAGCTTCAGGACAAGCTGCCGCCCTTCCCCGGCGCACAGGCCCGCGCCATCGTCGAGGAGGAGCTGGGCGCCCCCATCGGGAAGCTGTTCCAGAGCTTCGACGAGGTGCCGGTCGCCGCCGCCTCCATCGCCCAGGTGCATTTCGCCGTCACCGCCGAGGGGCGGGAGGTCGCGGTGAAGGTGCTGCGCCCCGGCATCGAGGACGCCTTCGAGCGGGACATCGACCTGTTCTACTGGCTGGCCGAGCTGGCCGTCGTGATCATGCCCAAGCTGAAGCGGCTGCGCCCGCGCGAGGTGGTGGACACCTTCGCCCGCACCTCCCGCCTGGAGATGGAGCTGCGGATGGAAGCCGCGGCGGCGTCGGAACTGGGAGAGAATTTCAAGGGCGACCCGACCTTCAACGTACCGGCCATCGACTGGGACCGCACGGCGCAGCGCGTCCTGACGCTGGAGCGCATCCGCGGCTACAAGGTGGACGAATCGGAAAAGCTGGACGCCGCCGGCTTCGACCGCGACGAGATCCTGGCGAAGGCGTCGGCCAGCTTCTTCAACCAGGTCTTCCGCGACGGCTTCTTCCACGCCGACCTGCACCCCGGCAACCTGTTCGTCACCCACGACGGCAACATCACCGCCGTCGATTTCGGCATCATGGGCCGGCTGGACCGGGCGACGCGGACCTACCTCGCCGACATGCTCATCGGCTTCCTGACCGGCGACTACCGCCGCGTCGCGGTGGTGCATTTCGAGGCGGGCTACGTCCCCCGCCACCAGTCGATCGAGGTCTTCACCCAGGCGTGCCGCGCCATCGGCGAGCCGTTGCAGAACAAGCCGCTGAACGAAATCTCCGTCGGCCGCCTGCTCGCCCAGCTTTTCGCCGTGACCGAGCAGTTCGAGATGGAGACCCAGCCGCAGCTTCTCCTGCTTCAGAAGAGCATGCTGACGGCGGAAGGCGTGGGGCGCTTCCTCAATCCCAACATCAACATGTGGGAGCTGGCACGCCCGCTGATCGAGGATTGGATGCGCGAGAACCGCGGGCCGGAGGCGCAGCTTCTCGACGATCTGGAGGCCGGGGTGTCGACGGTGCGCCGCCTGCCCCAACTGGTGCGTCAGGCCGAACGCGCCGCCACCCAGATCGCGGAAGGCGGATTGCGCCTGCATCCCCATTCGGTCCGCCATCTGGTCGACCGCTGGGGGGAACGCCGGCTGAGCGAGCGCATCGCCCTGTGGGCCATCGTCGCCCTGCTGGCGGTGATCGCGGTGGAGCTGCTGTAGGCGCCGCCCGATGGCGCGGAAGGGGTGCGGCGGCGTGCCCCTCCTCCTTGGGCGTTATTGACCCCGCCGGGACCAGGCCGGACACTGGCGGCGGCTCAACCGCTTGCGGAAGGGAAGCCATGCCCCGCGACGAATTCCAGGCGCTCCTCACCTACATTCGGACCGACCAGCTTCGGCCGCACCGGTCCCACGGCGGCGCGCAGGCGTCGCCTCCCCCCGTCGTCACCATCGCCCGCGACCACGGAACCGGCGGCGAGGTCATCGCGGCGAAACTGGCCGAGTCGCTGAAGGTGTCCTGCTTCGACAAGGAAATCCTCGACGCCGTGGTGGCGACGGCCACGTCCGACCCGGCGCTGATGCGCCAGCTCGACGAGAAGCTGCCGGGGCGGGCGGGGATGTTCCTCTACGCCAGCCTGATGGGGCTGCACGACCCGCTGACCGAATACCAGCAATTGCTGACCCGCGTGGTGAACGGCATCGCCTACCGCGGCGGGGTGATCGTCGGGCGCGGGGCGCATCTGCTGCTGCGCGGGGCACCGCGTTTCCGCGTCCGCATCGTCGGATCGGACGAGATCTGCGCCGCGCGGCTGGCCGGCGGCGATCCGGCCAGGATGGCCGACGCGCTGCACGAGGTGCAGAGGGTCAACGCCGCCCGCGCCAAATTTTTCAAGGAGTTCTTCAAGGTCCCCAACGACGATCCGCTGCAATACGACCTGATCGTCAACACCGACCGCTTCCCGGATCTGGGCGCCGTAGCGGCGATGATCCTTCACGCCTATCGGGCGCATGGCATGTCGGCCAAGGCTCAGCCGCCGCCCTCCGCCCACCAGGATTCGACGAGCGGGCCGTAGAGCGGCGTTGCCTCCGGGCGTTTCAGCCGGGACCAGCGGGCCATGCGGTCCACCGGGCTGTGGAACAGCGGCACCATGTAATGGCCCCACAGCAGCACCCGGTCGAGCGCGCGGACGCGGGCCACGAGGTCCTCGCGCGTCCGCGCCTCGGCGATGGAGGCGGCGATGGCGTCCACCACGGGGTCGCGGATGCCGGGGTAGTTGCGGCTGCCCGGCTGCTCCGCCGCTTCGGACCCGTAATAGTAAAGCTGCTCGTTGCCCGGCGAGAGGCTGGAGATCCACCAGCGCAGGGTCATATCGAAATCGAAACTGTCCAGCCGCGCCTGATACTGCGCGTTGTCCACCGTGCGCACCGTGGCGGCGATCCCCAGCCGCTCCAGCGAGCGGGCGTATTCCAGCGCCACCCGCTCGTCCGCCGGATTGCCCAGCAGGATTTCGAAGGCGAAGGGGCTCCCCGCCCCATCCACCAGCCGCCCGTCGCGCACCCGCCAGCCCGCCTCGCCCAGCAGGCGCAGCGCCTCGCGCAGATTGCCCCGTGCCCCCGCCGGGCCGCTTCCATCCGTCTGCGGCAGGGTGAAAGGCCGGGTGAACAACTCCGGCGGCAGGCGGTCGCGGAAGGGCTCCAGCACCTTCGCCTCGTCCGGCCCCGGCAGCCCCTGCGCGGCCAGTTCGGAGTTCGGGTAATAGCTCGCCGTGCGGGTCAGCACGCCGTGGAACAGGGTCTTGCCGATCCAGGTAAAATCGGTGGCGAGGCCCAGCGCCTGCCGCACGCGGATGTCCCGGAACAGCGGGCGGCGGGTGTTGAAGATCAGGCCGCGGGCGAAGTCCGGACGGCGGTGCGGCAGTTCCTCCAGCACGATCCGCCCCTCGCGGAGCGCCGGCCCGTCATAGCCGGTGGCCCATTTGGCGGGGTCGGACTCCCGCCGCACGTCGCCCTGCCCGGCCTTGAACGCCTCCAGCGCCACCGAGTCGTCGCGGTAGTAGGTGAAATCCAGCGCATCGAAATTGAACAGCCCGCGCCGTGACGGCAGATCCCGCCCCCAATAGCCGGCCACCCGCTCGTAGACGATGCGCCGCCCGGCCTCCGCCTGTTTCACCCGGTAGGGGCCGCTGCCCATCGGCGGGTCGAGTATCGTGCGCTCGAACGCCCGGCCCGCCCACCACGTTTTGGAATGGATCGGCATCAGGCCCATCAGCAGGGGCATTTCGCGGTCGTAACGTCCGTCCGGGCCGGGAGCGAAGGTGAAGCGGACGGTGCGGTCGTCCGGCGCCTCCGCGCTCGTCACCTTGGCGTAGAACTGGCGGCGGTTCGGCGTGCCGTGGATGCGCTGGACCTCCAGCGAGAACAGCACGTCGGCGGCGGTCACCGGCGTGCCGTCATGCCAGCGCGCGGCGGGGTTCAGGTGGAAGGCGGCCGCACTCCGGTCCTCCGGCACCTCCAGGCTTTCGGCCAGCAGGCCGTAGAGGGAAAATGGCTCATCCCAGGATCGGGTCAGCATCGTTTCGAATACGAAACCAAGACCCAGCGCGGGAATGCCCTTCACCACATGCGGGTTCAGCGTGTCGAAGCCGCCGGTCACCGCCTGGCGCAGCGTGCCGCCCTTCGGGGCGTCGGGGTTGACGTAGGCGAAATGCGTGAAGCCCGGCGGATAAGCGGGGTCCCCATGCATGGCGATGGCGTGCATGGGGATGGCGTTGGCCGCCTTCGGCGGCGGTTCGGCCCCTACCGGAAGGGGAGGAAAGGCCAGAAGGAGCAGCGCAAGAAGGGCGTAGGGCATGGTGAAGGCTCGTCCCTTTGCCGCACCTGCGCAAGCGGCTTTGACTTATGAACGTATCTGCCTAAAACTCCGCGCACGCGGCGTCGGGAGCTTTTGGCCGGCGTCCTTAATCAAAACCAAGCGCAACCCGCTTTTTCAGTCGAAGGATAGTTTCCATGGATCTCAGCAAGGTTCAGGTCGGCAAGAACGCCCCGTGGGACGTGAACGTGGTCATCGAAATCCCGTTGCGCGGCGAACCGGTGAAGTATGAGATCGACAAGGAGTCGGGCGCGATGTTCGTCGACCGCTTCCTGCACACGGCCATGTTCTACCCCTGCAACTACGGCTTCATCCCGCACACCCTGTCGGGCGACGGCGACCCGGTGGACGTCTGCGTGGTCGGCCGTCATTCCGTCATTCCGGGCGCCGTCCTGCGCTCGCGCCCGATCGGCGTGCTGTACATGGAGGACGAGGGCGGCGAGGACGAGAAGCTGCTGGCCGTTCCGGTCGACAAGCTGCACCCGTTCTACAGCAACGTGAAGTCCTACAAGGACCTGCCGGAGATCACCACCGAGCAGATCGCCCACTTCTTCCAGCACTACAAGGATCTGGAAAAGGGCAAGTGGGTGAAGATCCTGCGCTGGGGCGACGAGCAGGAAGCCGCCAAGAAGATCCAGGAAGGCATCGAGCGCGCCGCCGCCGCCAACAAGGGCCAGCCGGGCCCGGTGGTCTGATACGGTTGGAAAATGATCACTTCCATCATTTTCCAACCGTGAAACCCGGCAGATCAATGCGTTAGCATTGATCGAGAGGGGCATGCCGGCGGCGCCTTCAGGTGCCGACGGTATGATAGGCGCATCGATTGGACGGGTTGCAAGGGCCGGCTCCGCACCGCGGGGCCGGTCTTGCAACGCGGTCCGCCCCCCGTTACGGCAGCGACTTCTCCACCGACGTCACCGCTTCCTTCAGGACCTCCGCGCTGCGCTTCAGCGCCGCGGCTTCCTCGTCGGACAGATCGGGCATCACCGTTTCCAGAACGCCCCCGGCCCCGATCACCCGCGGCAGCGACAGGGCCACATCCGGCACGCCCAGCACATCGTCATTGAGGATGGAGCAGGTCAGCACCGCGCGTTCATCCCCCGCGATGGCCGCGACGATGCGCGACAGGCCGCCGCCGATGCCGAAGGCCGTGTGGCCCTTGCCGTCGATGATGCGGTAGGCGGCGCGGCGCACGCCCTCGTCGATGGCGGCGCGGTCCTCCGCCGTCAGGGGACGCTTCAGCCGCTCGGCGCAGCGGTCCACCGGCAGGCAGGCCACGGTGGCGCCGGACCACAGAAGAACTTCCGAATCGCCATGCTCGCCCACCACATGGGCGTGCACCGATTTCGGCGTCACCCCCAGCCGGTCGGCCAGCAGCGCGCGGAAACGCGCGGTGTCCAGGATGGTGCCGGAGCCGATCACCCGCGCGGGCGGCAGTCCGGAGATGCGGGTGGCGATCTGCGTCATTACGTCCAGCGGGTTGGTCGCCACCAGCAGGATCGCGTCCGGCGCCGCGGCCAGGACCGAGGGGATGACGGAGGCGAAGACCGCCGCGTTGCGCTCCAGCAGTTGGAGGCGTGTCTCGCCGGGCCGCTGCGCCACGCCGGCGGCCAGCACCACCACGCCGGCCCCGGCCAGCGCCGCGTAGCCGCCGTGGCGCACCTGGGCGGCGCGGGCGAAGGGCACGGCGTGGGCAATGTCCTGCGCCTGGGCCGCGGCGAGCTTCTCATTCATGTCCACCAGCACGACTTCGCTGGCCGAACCGCTCATCACCATCGCGAAACCCGCCGTGGCGCCCACCGCGCCGGCCCCGACGATCCCGACCTTCATGGCTCTCTCCCTGTTTTTCTCTGGAACGCCAACAGGGTGGAGCAACGCGCCCGCCCGCTCAAGCGCCGATGCGGGGCGGGAATATTCCATATGGAGGGGGGCGCGACAAACGGCGCCTGTACAACGGTATTACCAAAGTGTATGCTGCACTGCAACATAAGCGGCGATCGGTCGCGTTCCTGTCCCGCAATTGCCTCTTTAACCGCTGATTGCAAATTCGCGGCCCCGGACCGATCTGTATCGGAATGGCGGCTGTTCGAGCCTTGCTGTGTGAGACGAAGCCCCGGAACCCGGCCATGACCGTTCGCAACCTCGACCGCCTGTTCAAACCCACCTCCATCGCCCTGATCGGGGCGACCCGCAAGCCGAACACCATCGGCGCCGTGGTGGCCCGAAACCTGTTCAACGCCGGGTTCGACGGCCCGATCATGCCGGTGAACCCCAGCGAGCGCGCGGTCGAAGGCGTGCTGACCTACAAGACGGTGGACGATCTGCCGGTCGCACCCGATCTGGCGGTGATCTGCACCCCCGCCGCCACGGTGCCCGCCACCATCGACGCGCTGGGCAAGCGCGGGACCAAGGCGGCCATCGTCATCTCCAGCGGCTTTTCCAAGGAGCAGATGCAGACCCTGCGCGAGGCGGCGAAGCCTTATCTGATGCGCGTGCTGGGTCCCAACAGCCTGGGCATCATGGTGCCGGGCCGCGGGGTGAACGCCAGCTTCGGCCATGTCACCCCGAAGAAAGGCGACGTGGCGCTGGTGGCGCAGTCGTCCATGGTGGTGACCTCCATCGCCGACTGGGCGACGGCGCGGGGCATCGGCTTCTCGCACCTGATCTCCATGGGCGACAAGGCGGACGTCGATTTCGGCGACCTGCTGGACTATCTGGCCGGCGACGCCACCGTGCGCGCCATCCTGCTCTACATCGAGAGCATCACCGACGCGCGGAAGTTCATGTCGGCGGCGCGCTCCGCCGCCCGCCAGAAGCCGGTGATCGTCATCAAGTCCGGCCGCACGGACGAGGCGCTGGAGGCGTCCACCTCCCACACCGGGGCTCTGGCGGTGTCCGACGCGGTTTATGACGCCGCCTTCCGCCGCGCCGGCATCCTGCGCGTCACCGACCTGGACGAGTTGTTCGACGCGGTGGGCACACTGGCCACCGGCGTGCCGATCACCGGCGACCGCCTGGCCATCCTGACCAACGGCGGCGGCATGGGCGTGATGGCGACCGACAGCCTGATCCTGTCCGGTGGGCGGCTGGCCCAGTTCGCGCCGGAGACGATGGACGCGCTGGAAAAGGCGCTGGGCGCCGGCAGCGCGCGCAATCCCCTGCGCATCGGCGGCGACGCCCCGCCCAAGCGCTACGCCGAGGCGCTGAACGCGCTGATGGCCGACCCCAACAACGACGCCGTCCTGGTGCTGAACTGCCCGACCGCGGTGACCGACAGCCTAGCCTCCGCCCAGGCCGTGGTCGACACCATGATCGCCAACAAGACGCGCAAGCACCCGGTGCTGACGAGCTGGCTGGGCGACAACACCGCGGTGGAGGCGCGCAAGCTGTTCGCCGCCAACCGCGTTCCCACCTACGACACGCCCAGCCACGCTGTCCGCGCCTTCCTGCATCTGGTGGAATACCGCCGGAACCAGGAGCTGCTGATGGAAACCCCGCCGTCGGTGCCGGAGGATTTCCAGCCCGACGGCATCACGGTGCGCAAGATCGTCTCCCGCGCCATCGCGGAGAAGCGCGACTGGCTGAGCGAGTACGAGGCCAAGCGCGTGCTGGCCGCCTACGGCATTCCCGTGGTGGACACCCGCTGCGCCGACACGCCGGAGGAGGCCGCCCACTGCGCCGAGATGATCGGCGGGCCACTGGCGCTGAAGATCCTGTCGCCGGACATCCCCCACAAGTCGGACGTGGGCGGCGTCGCCCTGCACCTGACCGAGCCGGGCGAGGTCAAGGCCGAGGCCGAAGCCATGCTGGCCCGCGTCCGCGAGGCCGTGCCCGACGCCCGCATCGAGGGCTTCACCGTCCAGGAAATGGCCGTCCGGCCCGACGCCTACGAGCTGATCGTCGGCATGACGGAGAACGAGCTGTTCGGCCCCGTCCTGCTGTTCGGCGAGGGCGGCATCGGGGTGGAGGTGGTGGAGGATTACGCGCTCGCCCTGCCGCCGCTGAACATGAAGCTGGCGACGGAGCTGATGGGCCGCACCCGCATCTGGCGCCAGTTGCAGGGCTACCGCTCGCGCGCCGCGGTCGATCTCGAATCGGTGGCGCTGACGCTGAACAAGATCTCGCAGCTCATCGTCGATTTCCCGGAAATCGCCGAGCTGGACATCAACCCGCTGCTGGCCGATGCGGAAGGCGTGCTGGCGCTGGACGCCCGCATCAAGGTCGGCGTGCCGGCCCTGCCCGGCGCCAAGCGTCTGGCGATCCGCCCCTACCCCAAGGGGCTTGAGGACCGCATCAGCATCAAAGACGGCCGCCAGTTCCTCGTCCGCCCCATCCTGCCGGAAGACGAGCCGCTGGTGCACCACATGGTCGCCAACCAGACGCAGGAGGATCTGCGGCTGCGCTTCTTCGCGCCGCTGAAGCGCCTGTCGCATCAGGCCGCCGCCCGCCTGACCCAGATGGACTACGACCGCGAGATGGGTCTGGTCGCCGTCGGGCCGGACCCGGAGACGGGTGAAACCATCATGTACGGCGTGGTCCGCATCACCGCCGACCCCGACAACCTGCGCGCCGAATACGCCGTGATGGTGCGGTCCGACATGAAGGGCCAGGGGCTGGGCTACCAGCTCATGAACAAGATCCTGGACTACGCCCGCTCCCGCGGGATCAAGGAGGTCTACGGCGAGGTTCTGCGCGAGAACACCAGCATGCTGGGCATGTGCCGCGCGCTGGGCTTCATCCGCAAGGAGAACCTGGACGAACCCGGCGTGGTGGAGGTCCGGATCGAGCTGGGCGGCGGGCTGGCCGCGGAATAACCGCGGCGGCCCCTTGGATGACGGAAGGGAGAGGACCATACTCATGGGCATGACCGATCCGGCACCCCGCCCGATGACCGTGGAAGAGTTCCTCGTCTGGGACGACGGGACGGACACCCGGTATGAGCTGGTCGGCGGCGAACCGGTCGCCATGGCGCCGCCCGCCGCGACCCACGGCGCCTTGGCATCGGCGGTCATGATTCAACTCGGAACGCGGCTCCGGCCTCCATGCCGAACCATTTCCGAAGCGGGCATTCGGCTCTCCGACCGCGAGGACACCTACTTCCAGGCCGACGTCGCGGTGACCTGCCAGCCCTTGAAGCCCGGCGCGGTTCCGGTGCCGGACCCGACGATCATCGTTGAGATCCTGTCGCCCTCGACCGCTCAGTTCGACCGCGGCAGGAAGCTGGCGATCTATCGGGAAATCCCGTCCGTTCAGGAAATCCTGCTGCTCGACTCGACGAAGCGCTATGCCGAGCTGTGGCACCGGGAGGACGAGCAGAGCTGGGTCGTCCGCGACGTCATCGGGGGCGGGACGCTGCGCTTCCCCTCGGTCGGGATCGAAATCCCGATGGCCGCGCTGTATGAGGGCGTCCTGTAGACGCCCTCGCACGGCAAGCCTTACAGCAGCGTTTCCAGCACGCGGTCGGGCGGAGCGTGGCCGTCCACGAAGGTCTTGATGTTGATGATGACCTTCTCGCCCATGTCGATTCGCCCCTCGATGGTGGCGGAGCCCATGTGCGGCAGCAGGACCACGTTGTCGAGCCGCAGCAGCTTCGGGTTCACCGCCGGTTCATGCTCGAACACGTCCAGGCCGGCGCCGGCGATCTCGCCCTTGGACAGCATCCGGGTCAGCGCCGTCTCGTCGATGACCTCGCCGCGCGAGGTGTTGACGATGAAGCAGTGCGGGCGCAGCAGCTTCAGGCGGCGTTCGGACAGCAGGTGGTAGGTGGCCGGGGTGTGCGGGCAGTTGATGGACACCACGTCCATGCGCGCCAGCATCTGGTCCAGGCTTTCCCAATAGGTCGCCTCAAGCTCCTGCTCGACGTCCGGATGGACGCGGCGGCGGTTGTGGTAGTGGATCGACATGCCGAAGGCCCGCGCGCGGCGCGCCAGCGCCTGCCCGATGCGGCCCATGCCGAGGATGCCCAGCCGCTTGCCCTGGATGCGGTGGCCGAGCATCGTCGTCGGCCCCCAGCCTTTCCACTGGCCGGAGCGCACCAGCCGTTCGCCCTCCGCCAGCCGGCGGCCCACCGCCAGCAGCAGGGCCATGGTCATGTCCGCCGTGTCTTCCGTCAGGACGCCCGGCGTGTTGGTGACGCTGATGCCGCGCTCCCGCGCCGCCTTCAGGTCGATGTGGTCCACGCCCGTCCCGAAGGAGGCGATGAGGCGGAGCTGCGGCCCGGCCTTCTCGATCACGTCCCGGTCGATCCTGTCGGTGACGGTGGGGACCAGCACGTCGGCCACCTGCGCCACCTCGATGAGCTGCGCATGGGTCAGGGGTTCGTCGTCGGAGTTCAGCCGGGCGTCGAACAGCTCCATCATCCGCGTCTCGACGACGTCGGGCAGTTTCCGGGTGACGACGACGAGCGGCTTTTTCTTTTCGGTCATTGACGGTCTCTCCCCCCATTCCGGGCCGACGCTTGTCCTATCAAGCGGTTGGAAGGCTGTCCAGATGGCAGTGACGATTCGGCGCGCCGCCCGGCACCCCGCCCGGCACCCCGATGTGACAAGAACCAACGCCCGGCACCCGCCCGCGCCTTGCGCTTGCCCCTGGCGGCTACCCCTAATTATAGTGGCCCCGCCGCCGCCATGGCTGCTCTTCATCCGACTTCACAGCACGGGGCTGCCGGTGTTGCCGTTGCCGACGACGTCTGCCATCCGCCGCGCGCTTGCCATCCTGGCGCTGGCGGCCGCCGCCCTGGCCTCGACCGCGCCGTCCTCCGCCGGCGCATCCGAAGGCGGGCGGCGCGAGAAGGACCCGACCCACGCCTCGGGCCTGCCGATTCCGCGCTTCGTGTCGTTGCGCTCGGGCGAGGTGAACGCGCGCACCGGCCCCAACGTGCGCTACCCCATCGAATGGGTGTTCACCCGCAAGGAAATGCCGGTGGAGATCACCCAGGAATTCGACACCTGGCGCCGCATCCGCGACTGGGAAGGCAGCGAGGGCTGGGTGCATCAGAGCATGCTGTCCGGCAAGCGCAGCGTTGTCGTCACCGGCGAGATCCGCACCGTCCGCAAGGAGCCGCGCAGCGACGCCGCCATCGTGGCCCGCGCCCAGCCGGGCGTGATCGGCTGGCTGCGCAAATGCCAGGGCGATTGGTGCGAGGTGGACCTGAAGGGCTATCGCGGCTGGATGATCCGCGGGGAGTTCTGGGGCGCCTACAAGGACGAGACGTTCGAGTAGGAGGAGGGCAACAGCGCCCCCTCCATGAAATCCCCCGCAAGCTCCGCCCGCACCGCCTCCGGCATCACGGCCATGTGGCCGTAGTGGGTGTGGCCGATGCCAAGGACCACCTCCGTGCCGGGCACACGGAAAGCGGCGATCTGCTCGGGCGTGAAGCGGAAATGCAGAAAATGGACGGCGGAGGTCTTGCCGGCTTCGTTCGTGCGTTCCAGGTCCTCCTCCGGACGGGCGGTGACCGTGTGGCCGGCGAAGCGCAGCCTCACCGTCTCCTCCACCCCACCCAGCCGGCCAAGCTCCGCGGCGCGCCGCGCCGGGTCGGCGATCTCGAACATCACCGTGGCGACCAGTTCCGTCCCCTTGGGAATCAGGCCGTTGTAGGCGCGCAGTTCATCGGCGATCTGCTCCTCGCCCCCCCTCTCGATGTAGAGCATCTCGTGGACCTGCTGCCACATCGTCTCGTAGTTCTCGAAAAGGACGACGGCGTAGGGACCGACCGCCATGCGGCGCTTCCTCTTCACCGCGACCAGCGCCTTGCGAAGGGCGGCGCGTTCAAGGCCGTAGCGGTCCAACGGAAGGATGTCGGCGCGGGTGATCTCGGTCCGGCGGACGGTCATGAGGTGAGTTGGTCCAGCACTTTCTGAAACCGTCCCGCGTGGCTCTTCTCGGCCTTGGCCAGCGTTTCGAACCAGTCCGCGACCTCCTCGAAACCCTCCTCGCGGGCGGTGCGGGCCATCCCCGGATACATGTCCGTGTATTCGTGAACTTCCCCGGCGATGGCGGCCTTCAGGTTGCTGACCGTGTCGCCGAAGGGCAGGCCGGTGACGGGATCGCCCGCTTCTTCCAGAAATTCCAGATGACCGTGCGCGTGCCCGGTTTCGCCCTCCGCCGTAAAGCGGAAGACGGCGGCGGCCTCGTTGTGGCCTTCGACGTCCGCCTTCTGGGCGAAATAGAGATAGCGGCGGTTGGCCTGGCTCTCCCCCGCGAAGGCCGCCTTGAGATTTTCCTCGGTCTTCGTGCCCTTCAGCGACATGGCGGCTTCCTCCAGACGGGGTTCTGTCTGGCCCGGTCGCGCGCGGGCATATGGCCTCTGGCGGCCGAGCGTCGGCTACGGCTTATGCCACCGCTCCCGAGGTGCGTCAATGTTCAGGGAATTCTCTAAAGGCTTGAGCGGGAGCGGCATTTTCCCCCGGACACAGCCGGTGCGGCGTTACCGGTCGTCCCCGCCCTGCTCCGCGCTCAGGCGGATGATGACGTCCACCCGCGCGATGCGCGTCCCCGGCGGGGGCGGCGGCAGATGCTGCACCACCACGTCGTCACCGTGGATGTCCTCCAGCCGGCCCGTCCCTTCCAGGAAGAAGTGATGGTGGTCGCTGGTGTTGGTGTCGAAGTAGGACTTGCCCGCCTCCACCACCACCTCGCGCAGCAGGCCGGCGGCGGTGAACTGGTTCAGCGTGTTGTAGACCGTAGCGAGCGACACGCGCAGATCCGCCCCCATGGCCTCCGTATGGAGCTGTTCGGCGGTGACGTGGCGGTGCTCCCCTTCGAACAGCAGGCGGGCCAATCCCAAACGCTGGCGGGTCGGGCGGAAGCCCGCCGTTTGCAGGCGGTCGAGGGCGCGCTTGAAGGGTCGGGTGCCGGTCATCGTCTGTTCGCCGTGGTTCAGGTCGTGGTGGCCGCCGGTCATGCTGCGGTGAACGCGAAACGGACCGCGGCGATCTGCCGCAGCCCGCTCACTTTAGAACGATTTCAGGTCGGAGGGCAAGAGCCTCCCCGAACCGTGGACAACCGGAGCCGGCAACCGGAGCCGGCCGCCAGCGTCAGTAGCCGGTGGCGATCCGCTCCACCAACTGCTTCACGGTCGGGATGAACCCGTCCTTGTAGTAGGGGTCCGACGCGAAGCGGAAGGCGTTGTGACCGGCGAACATGAGCTGGTTCTCGCAGTCGTCGGTGTGGCTGACCGCCTGAAGGGTCTTCTGGATGCAGTAGGACCGCGGATCGGCGCGCTTGCCGTTCGTGCCTTCCTCGTTCTGCGCCCAGTTGGAGAAGTTGCAGGCCGACAGGCAGCCCATGCAGTCCACCTGATCGCGGAGGATGCGCTCCGCCTGCTCCGGCGTGACGAAGACGACCGTGCTGTCCGGCGTCTTCAGGCCGCTGGTGAAGCCCTGGGAAATCCAGCCCTCCGCACGGGCCTTGTCCGTCTCGGTCACATAGACCGGACGGCCGCGCGGCCCCAGCGGCAGTTCGGCGGAATGCTCGCCCACCGGCTTGGCCAGATAGGCCACCTGACGCTCCGACCGGGCCATCAGGTCCATCAGGAACGGGTTCTTGACGGCGGAGGAGTAGAAGCCCGTCGGCGAGAAGCGGTTCAGGAAGACGTCGCCTTCCTTCAGCGTCAGCAGCCGGCGCTTCCAGGCCATGGAGATCGGGCTTTCCTGGGTCAGCAGCGGGCGCGTGCCGAACTGGAAGGCCACCGGGCCGAGGTCGGGGTTGTCGATCCAGTCTTCCCAGTCCGACAGCCACCAGACGCCGCCCGCCATGACGATGGGCGTGTCGTTCAGCCCGAAGCTGTTCAGCATCTGGCGCAGCGCCAGGACGCGGGGGAACGGGTCCTCCGGCTTCAGCGGGTCTTCGGAGTTGGACAGGCCGTTGTGGCCGCCGGCCAGCCACGGGTCTTCATAGACCACGCCGCCCAGATGCTCGCGGAACTTGTGGTAGGCGCGCAGCCACAGGGCGCGGAAGGCGCGGGCCGAGGAGACGATGGGGTAGTAATGCACGCCGTAGCGAACGGAGATCTCCGCCACGCGGTAGGGCATGCCGGCGCCGCAGGTGACGCCGTGGATCATGCCCTGCGAACCTTCCAGAACGCCGTGCAGGATGTGCTCGGCCCCGCCCATCTCCCACAGGACGTTCATGTGGATGCGGCCCTGGCCGTTCGACGTCTCGTGCGCGATGCGCGCCTGCGAGATGCCGCCCTGGATGCCATAGCGGATCAGTTCGTCATGACGTTCGCGGCGGGTCTTGCCGTGGTAGACCTGCGGCAGAAGATTCCCGTTCTCGTCATAGCTGTCCGCGTTCACGCCCGAGAAGGTTCCGATACCCCCGGCCGCCGCCCAGGCGCCGGAGCTTTCTCCGTTGGAGACGGCAATTCCCTTGCCACCTTCGACGAGGGGCAGAACCTCCCGGCCAGACATCAGCAACGGCTTAAGCGCCTTCAACGAAACCTCCAAGACCATGGGAGCGCCCACGCACGGGCACCCGGACAGCGCGACCCGACAGACGACGAAAAACGCCGCCGGGAGTTCTGCCCCCGACGCCTTGGCCGCCGTGAGCGATCTATATATGAGGAAATTTCCGTGCGGACGAGCGGATTCGCGGTGTTAGAAAAAAATCTGTCATGACGACAGTCATCCAAACGTCAGTATCCCGTATGGTGAGTCCCCCTAAGGGGATGATCCGTCAGCCAGTTCCGCCTCCAGCCGGCCCGGCGCGTCGGTGAAGACGGCGGCCACGCCCCAGCCGAACAGGGTCCGCGCGCGGGCCGCGTCGTTGACCGTGTAGGCCAGGACCGGGCGCCCGGTGGCGCGGTAGGCGGCGACGCTCTCCGCCGTCTGGCGGTCCTGGTGCACGTTCAGGGTGGCGGCGCCGATGCGGTCGGCGATGGCCGCCCAATCGGCGGGCGGGTCCCACAGAAGGTAGCCGCGCGGGATGTCCGGCGCCAGATCGCGCGCCACCTCCAGGCAGGGCACCTCAAAGCTGGACACCAGCAGCGGCAGACCGGCGGGCCATTGCCGCTTCAGCATGTCCAGAGCGGCCTCCGCCGTGGGGATGTCCTGGCCGGGATAGGGCTTGATCTCCAGGTTCAGGCCCAGGCCGAGATCGCGGATCAGGGCCAGCGCCTCTTCCAGCGTCGGCACCGTTTCGCTAGCGAAACGAGGATCGAACCAGGAGCCGGCGTCCAGCCCCTTCAGCTCCGCCAGCGTCAGCTCCGGCACCGGCCCGGCGCCGCTGGTGGTGCGCTCCAGCGTGTCGTCGTGGATCAGCACCGGCACGCGGTCGCGGGTGAGCATCACGTCCACCTCGACCCAGGCGGCCCCCTGGCGGGCGGCCTCGCGCAGGCTGGCGAGGGTGTTTTCCGGGGCGCTCTCCTTGGCGCCGCGGTGGCCGATCAGGCGGGGAAGAGTCGACAGCATGGGTCCTGCGGGAGTAAGAGCGGGACCCCTATATTAGGACGGAACGCGGTGAGTCGGGAACGAGCGATGAAGGCTGCGCACAGCCTCTCCGAACTGGTGGCCGCCGGGCTGATGACGCCCGAGGCGGCCGAGGCGGCGGTCGGGGTGACGGACCGCTATGCCGTCGCGCTGACCCCGTACCTGTTGGAGACGCTGGACGGTACACACCCCGGCGATCCCCTGTACGCGCAGTACGTCCCTTCCCCCGAGGAGGCGTACACCGCGCCGGAGGAGCGCGCGGACCCCATCGGCGACGTGGTGCGCAGCCCGGTAAAGGGCATCGTCCACCGCTATCCCGACCGCGTTCTGCTGAAGCCGCTGCACGCCTGCGCGGTTTATTGCCGCTTCTGCTTCCGGCGGGAGATGGTCGGCCCCGGCGGCGAGGCCCTGTCGCCGGAAGAACTGGACGCCGCCCTGGCGTACGTGCGCACCCATCCGGAGGTGTGGGAGGTCGTCATCACCGGGGGCGATCCCTTCCTGCTGTCGCCGCGCCGCCTGTCCCACATCCTGCGCACCCTGTCGGACATTCCCCATGTCGGCGTGGTCCGGCTGCACAGCCGCATTCCTGTCGCCGATCCGGCGCGGGTAACGGCGGAGCTTGTGGAGGCGCTCAAGGCGCCGGACGTGGCGACCTGGGTGGCCGTGCACGTCAACCACGCCAGCGAACTGACGGAGGAGGCGCGCGGCGCCCTGGCCCGGCTGGCCGACGCGGGCATTCCGCTGCTGAGCCAGACCGTGCTGCTGAAGGGCATCAACGACGATGCCGCAGCGCTGGAGGCGCTTTTCCGCGGATTGGTACGGAACCGGATCAAACCCTATTACCTGCACCACCCCGACCTTGCCGCCGGCACCAGCCACTTCCGCCCCACCCTGGCCAAGGGGCAGGCTCTGGTGAAGGGGCTGCGCGGGCGTGTCTCGGGCCTTTGCCAGCCGACCTATGTGCTGGACATCCCCGGCGGGCACGGCAAGGCCCCCGCCGCTCCGGGCTGGGTGCAGCCGGACGGCGACGGCGGTTACGTGGCGGAGGATTTCACCGGGGCGACTCACCGCTACCGGGGGTGATCAGCCCGTCCCCAGGCCCGGCCCCAGCCCGAACAGCGGGTCCGGGTTCAGGACCACGCCATGCACGGCGACGATGGAAGCGAAGCCGGTCCACAGCACCAGCGGCAGCCAGCTCGCCGCGATGGCCCGGTCGTCCGACCAGACCAGCAACACGCACACGGACGCGATGATGAAATAGGCGATGGTCCAGGTCGCCGCCAGAACCGGGCTGCCCAGCGTGAAATAGGCGAAGCCGAAGCTGGCGTAGAGCAGCCACAGCGCCCCCTGCATGCCGATCAGCGCCGATCGCCAGCGGATCGTCCAGGGCGCGTTCAGCAGCCGCACGCAGCCCCAGAGCTGGATCAGGCTGATGCTGAACCAGATGACCGGAAAGGCCCAGGTAGGCGGCTGCAACGGCGAGGGCTGATAGCCGGGAAACGGCTCCACTCCCCGCTCGAAAACGCCATAGATGTTGGTGAGCAGCCAGAAGACCAGCGCGTGCCACCAGTGCACACGGAATGGCAGCGGACCGATGTCGGTCGGGGCGTCGGTCGGGGCGAAGGAACGGTGGTTCATGCCCAACGAAATGGCACGGCCCCGCTTCCGGTCAAGTGCCGGAAGCGGCTCTTCCGGCGGAGCCCAGGAACAGCCACGCCCCCTCGGCGGTTTTCCTCTGGCAAAGCGTCGAGGGAGGATCGGGCGATGCGGTGGCAGGACGGTCGCGAGAGCGACAATGTCGAGGACCGGCGCGGCATGTCCGGAGGCGGCCTGTCCGGGCGTGGCGGGTTCCGCACCGGCGGCATCGGCATCCCCATCGGGCGCGGCGGGATCGGAATCGGCGGGTTGGCGGTCATCGTGGTGGTGTCGCTTCTTCTGGGCATCAACCCGCTGGACCTGCTGCAAGGAACCATCCCACAGGAACAGGCGCGCTACGAGCAGTCCGAAGCCCCGCACAGCAACGCCGACGATGAGTTGAAGCGCTTCGTCTCCGTCGTTCTGGCCGACACGGAGGATACCTGGGCCGCCCAGTTCCAGCAGATGGGCCGCACCTACCAGGACCCGGCGCTGGTCCTGTTCTCCGGCACGGTGGATTCGGGCTGCGGCTTCGCCCAGGCGGCGATGGGTCCCTTCTACTGCCCGCTGGACCGCAAGGTTTACATCGACCTGAGCTTCTACCGCGACCTGCGCGACCGCTTCCGCGCGCCGGGCGATTTCGCCCAGGCCTATGTGATCGCCCATGAGGTCGGCCACCATGTGCAGAACCTGCTGGGCATTTCCGATCAGGTGCAGCAGGCCCAGCGGCGGGCCGGGTCCCAGGCCGATGCGAACGGGCTGTCGGTCCGTCTGGAGCTTCAGGCCGATTGCCTCGCCGGATTGTGGGCCAACCACGCGAACCGCGAGCGCCAGATCATCGAGCCCGGCGACGTGGAGGAAGCCCTGACCGCCGCCAGCGCCATCGGCGACGACCGTTTGCAGCGCCAGTCCCGCGGCACCGTGGCGCCCGACAGCTTCACCCACGGCAGTTCCGCTCAACGGGTGCAGTGGTTCCGCAAAGGTCTGGATACGGGTCAGTTGCGCGCCTGCGACACGTTTGGCGCGGAGCGGCTGTAGGCGTTCACCCATGAAAAAAGGCGCCTTTTCGGCGCCTTGCCCCCTCCCCGACCCTCCCCCGCTTTCGCGGGGGAGGGAGAGCAGACACCCGCTATCAAGCGGCGGGGCCGTCCTTCTTGGTCAGGTCTTCGCCGGTGGCCTGATCGACCTGCTTCATCGACAGCTTGACCTTGCCGCGGTCGTCGAAGCCGATGACCTTCACCTTCACCGAGTCGCCCTGCGACACCACGTCCGACACCTTGCCGACGCGCTGCTGCGCCAGTTCGGAGATGTGGACGAGGCCGTCGCGGGAACCCAGGAAGTTCACGAAGGCGCCGAAATCGACGACCTTCACGACCTTGCCGGTGTAAATCACGTTCATTTCCGGCTCGGCGACGATGCCCTTGATCCAGTCGATGGCGGCCTGGGCGGCCTTGTTGTCCACCGCGGCCACCTTCACCGTGCCGTCGTCCTCGATGTCGATCTTGGCGCCGGTCTGCTCCACGATCTCGCGGATCACCTTGCCGCCGGAGCCGATCACGTCGCGGATCTTCTCCTTCGGAATGTTGATCACGGTGATGCGCGGGGCGTTCTGGTTCACCGCCTCGCGGGCGCCGGTCAGGGCCTTGGCCATCTCGCCCAGGATGTGCAGGCGGCCGTCCTTGGCCTGACCCAGAGCGATCTTCATGATCTCCTCGGTGATCGAGGTGATCTTGATGTCCATCTGGAGCGCGGTGACGCCCTTCTCGGTGCCGGCGACCTTGAAGTCCATGTCGCCCAGGTGATCCTCGTCACCCAGGATGTCCGACAGGACCGCGAAGCCGTCGTCTTCCTTGATCAGGCCCATGGCGATGCCGGCCACCGGGCGCGCCAGCGGGGCGCCGGCGTCCATCAGCGACAGCGAGGTGCCGCAGACCGTCGCCATCGACGACGAACCGTTGGACTCCGTGACTTCCGACACCACGCGCAGGGTGTAGGGGAACTCTTCCTTCTTCGGCAGCAGCGGGTGGATGGCGCGCCACGCCAGCTTGCCGTGACCGATCTCGCGGCGGCCCGGCGAGCCCATGCGGCCGGCCTCACCCACCGAGTACGGAGGGAAGTTGTAGTGGAGCATGAAATGCTCGCGGTACTCGCCTTCCAGCGCGTCGATGATCTGCTCGTCCTGGCTGGTGCCCAGCGTGGTGACGACCAGAGCCTGGGTCTCGCCGCGGGTGAACAGCGCCGAACCATGGGCGCGCGGCAGCACGCCAACTTCCGACACGATCGGGCGGACGGTCTTCGTATCGCGGCCATCGATGCGGCGGCCGGTCTTCAGGACGGCGCCGCGCAGGATGTCGGCCTCCAGCTCCTTGAACTCGGTCACGATGGCCTGGTTCTCGAAGGACTCGGCCAGAGCCTCCAGCGCCTTCGCCTTGGCGGCGCCGATCTTCTCGTAGCGGACCTGCTTCACCGTCTCGGTGTAGGCGGCCTCCACGTCGGCGCCCACGGTCTCGCGCAGCTTCGCCTTCAGGGCGGCGCGGTCGTAGGCCGGCTCCGGCAGGTCCCACGGCTCCTTGGCGCATTCTTCGGCGAGGTCGATGATCGCGTCGATGACCGGCTGGAAGCCGGTGTGGCCGAACACGACGGCGCCCAGCATGACCTCTTCGGACAGCTCCTGCGCTTCCGATTCGACCATCAGCACGCCTTCGCGGGTGCCGGCGACCACGAGGTCGAGGGCCGAGCCGTCAACGGCGTCCATGGTCGGGTTCAGCACATACTGGCCGTCGACATAGCCGACACGGGCGGCACCGATCGGACCCAGGAACGGGATGCCGGAAATCGTCAGCGCGGCGGAGGTGCCGACCATGGCGACGATGTCCGGATCGTTCTCCAGATCGTGGCTCAGCACGGTGCAGATGACCTGCGTCTCGTTGCGGAAGCCATCGGCGAACAGTGGACGGATGGGACGGTCGATCAGGCGGCTGACCAGCGTCTCCTTCTCCGTCGGGCGGCCTTCACGCTTGAAGAAGCCGCCGGGAATCTTGCCGGCTGCGAAGGACTTTTCTTGGTAATTGACCGTCAGCGGGAAGAAATCGACGCCCGGCTTCGGCGACTTGGCGCCGACGACCGTGCAGAGGACCGTGGTCTCACCATAGGTGACCAGCACCGCGCCATCGGCCTGACGGGCGATCTTGCCCGTCTCGAACGTCAGCTTGCGTCCACCCCATTCGATTTCTTTGCGGAAAACTTTGAACATGGATTCTTCCTTCCATCCGACACCTAGGCCCGCCGGATTGCTGGCCTAAGCCGGGGTCATCGGTCGTAGGACCCCGCATGTGAAAACCCCAAAAGGGTGAAAACCCGAAAAGGGCCAAAAACATCAAACGGCCGGTCCCGGAAGGTCCGGGCCGGCCGTATGACTAAAACATACCTTCGCTAACAGCCGAACGCCCCAACCAGCACGACGTCCCCCTGTGCACCGAAATGCGGCGCGGCGGGTCGAGGGCTGATCGGGACGGATGTTCGGTCACCAGGACGGACGCCTTTCGGAAATCAGCGACGCAGGCCCAGACGCTCGATGAGCGTGGCGTAGCGGCTGTTGTCCTTCTTCTTAAGGTAGTCGAGAAGACGGCGGCGCTGGCCGACCATCACCAGCAGACCACGGCGGGAGTGGAAGTCCTTCTTGTGGCCCTGCAGGTGCTCGGTCAGGTTCCGGATGCGCTCGGACAGGATCGCAACCTGGACCTCGGGCGAGCCGGTGTCGTTGGTGCCGCGGGAATATTCCTTAATGAGTTCCTGCTTGCGATCGGGAGTGATCGACATCGGAGTCTCCATCGTTCAAAGGTTGAGAACGCGCACCGGACGGACCTCCGCCCCCTCCACGCGCGCCAGCGCCACCGGCTTTCCGCCGAAAAGCGCAATGACGGTACCATCCCCACCAACATCGCCGCGCAGCGCCGAAAGGCGTTCGCGGTCTTGCCGGGTGAGGAGGGCCACCGTCTGGCCGTGCTTCAGTCGGTGCGCTTCCGCGTCCGTCAGGGCCAGCGCCGGGATGTCGTCCAGCGCGGTCTCGATCGGCAGCAGAAGTCTTTCGACCGCGGCACCTTGCTCCATCGCGGTCAGATCGTCCAGGGAAATCGCCCCGTCCAGCGTGAAAGACCCGACCCGCAAACGGCGCAGATCCCGGATGTGCCCCACCGTTCCCAACCGCTCGGCAAGGTCGCGGGCGATGGAGCGGACATAGGTGCCCTTGCCGCAATCCACCTCCAGCACCGCGTGGTCGGCGTCCGGCGTCTCGATCAGTTCCAGCCGGTCGATGCGGACGGTGCGGGGGGCGATGTCCACCACCTCCCCCTCGCGGGCGATGTCGTAGGCTCGCTCGCCGTTGATCTTGAGGGCGCAGTATTGCGGCGGGATCTGCTCGACGAAACCCAGGAAACCGGGCAGCGCCGCGCGGATCGCCTCGGCGTCGGGCCGTACGGCGGAGGTCTCCACCACCGTCCCCTCGCGGTCGTCGGTGGTGGTGCGAGCCCCCCAGGCCACGGTGAAGCGGTAGGTCTTTTCGCCGTCCATGGCGTAGGACACGGTCTTGGTCGCCTCGCCCAGCGCGATGGGCAGGATGCCCGTGGCGATCGGGTCCAGCGTGCCGCCGTGTCCGGCCTTCTCGGCGTTCAGATGGCGCCGCACCTTGGACAGGGCCTGGGTGGAGGTCATCCCCGCCGGCTTGTCCAGCACGATCCAGCCGTGGATCGCCTCGCCCTTGCGCTTACGAGCCACGGCGGCCCTCGCCCTTGCCGTCGTCGCCTTCGTCGTCCTCATCGTCTTCGTCCTCGTCGTCGAGGTCGTCTTCGTCGTCGAGGTCGTCCGTCTCGTTCTCGTCCTCGTCCCAGCCGTCGTCCTCGTCATCCTCGTCGTCGTTGCCGTTCACGCGGTCGGCGAGCGTGCGGTAGCCGACGTCGCGGGCGACCGCCGGGCTGTGCAGGATGGCGTCGATGCGCCCGGCGTAGTCGAAGGAGGTGTCGGCCTCGAAACTCAGCGTCGGGGCGTAGCGCAGGTTGATGGCGCGGGCGATCTGGCCCCGCAGGAAGGGCGCGGCGCGGCGCAGGGCCGACAGCGTCTCGTCCATGTGGCCGCCGCCCAGCGGGGTGACGAAGGCGGTGGCGTTGCGCAGGTCCGGGCTGATCCGCACCTCGGTCACCGTGACGTTCAGGTCCGCCAGTTCGGGGTCGTGAAAATCGCCGCGCCGGAACAGGTCGGCCAGAGCGTGGCGCACCTCCTCGCCGACGCGAAGCTGACGCTGGGACGGGGGCTTTCCGGCCAGATCGTGTTTCTTTTTCATGATGTCGATCCCGAATGCGGTGCGAGAGGGATCTGTCCCTCCGCGAAAACACGACAAGGGCGCATGGGCGCCCTTGTCGTCTCAAAGTCGGTCCCGTGAGCCGGGCCGATGGCGGCGGGCTTACAGCTCGCGCGCCACCTCCTCGATCTCGAAGGCCTCGATGATGTCGCCGGCCTGGATGTTGTCATAGTTCTCGAAGGCCATGCCGCACTCGTAACCCTCGCGCACTTCCTTGACCTCGTCCTTGAAGCGCTTGAGCGTCTTGAGCGTGCCCTCGTGAATGACGACGTTGTCGCGCAGCAGGCGGCAACCGGCGCCACGCTTGACGGTGCCCTGGGTGACCATACAGCCGGCGACCTTGCCGACCTTGGTGATGTTGAACACCTCGCGGATTTCGGCGTAGCCGATGAAACGCTCGCGCAGGGTCGGCGACAGCATGCCGGTCAGCGCCGCCTTCACGTCGTCGATCACGTTGTAGATGATCGAGTAGTAGCGGATCTCCACGCCGTCGCGCTTGGCCATGTCGCGGGCCTGCGGGTTGGCGCGGACGTTGAAGCCGATGACCATCGCGTTGGAGGCGTTCGCCAGCGTGATGTCGGACTCGTTGATCGCACCCACCGACGCGTGCAGCACGCGGACCTTGACCTCGGTGTTCTCCGCCGTGAGCTTCTCCAGGGCATTGGAGATCGCCTCGATGGAGCCCTGCACGTCGCCCTTGATGACGACCGGCAGTTCCTTGGCCTCGCCCGCCTGGATGCGGCTGAACATGTCCTGCAGCGAGCCGCGGGCGGACGCCGCGTTGGCGGCCTCGCGCTTCTTGCGCTGGCGGAACTCGGCGATTTCGCGGGCGCGGGCTTCCGTCTCGACGACGGTGAAGTCATCGCCGGCGAGCGGCGTGCCGTTGAGGCCGAGCACCTCGACCGGGCTGGCCGGGGCGGCCTGCTCGACGCTCTGGCCGCGGTCGTTGACCAGGGCGCGGACGCGGCCCCACTCCGACCCGGTGACGAACACGTCGCCGACCTTCAGCGTGCCGCGCTGGACCAGCACGGTGGCGACCGAACCGCGGCCGCGCTCCAGCTTGGCCTCGACCACGACGCCCTCGGCGGTGCGCTCCGGGTTGGCCTTCAGCTCCAGGATTTCCGCCTGGAGGAGGATGGCCTCCTCAAGCTTGTCCAGGTTGCGCTTGGCCTTGGCCGAGACTTCCACGGTCTGGATGTCGCCGCCCAGTTCTTCCACGACCAGCTCGTGCTGGAGCAGTTCCTGGCGGACACGATCCGGCTTGGCGTCGGGCAGGTCGATCTTGTTGATGGCGACGATGATCGGAACCTTCGCGGCCTTGGCGTGATGGATCGCCTCGATCGTCTGCGGCATGACGCCGTCGTTCGCGGCGACGACCAGCACCACCACGTCCGTGACGTTGGCGCCGCGGGCGCGCATCTCGGTAAAGGCGGCGTGGCCCGGCGTGTCGATGAAGGTGATCCGCGCACCCGACTCCAACTGCACCTGATAGGCGCCGATGTGCTGGGTGATGCCGCCGGCTTCGCGGCTGACCACGTCGGTCTGGCGCAGGGCGTCCAGCAGCGAGGTCTTGCCGTGGTCGACGTGGCCCATGATCGTGACGACCGGGGGACGCGGCATCAGCGCGGTTTCCATATCCTCGTTGCCGCGCAGGCCGACTTCGACGTCAGCCTCCGACACGCGGCGCACGCGGTGGCCGAACTCGGCGATGACCAGCTCCGCCGTGTCGGCGTCGATGGTCTGGTTGATGGTGGCCATCACGCCCATGCGCATGAGCTGCTTGATCACGTCCGCGCCGCGTTCCGCCATGCGGTTCGCCAGCTCCTGGACGGTGATGACCTCGGGCAGCACGACGTCGCGGGTCACTTTCTGCGTCTCCTGACGGCTCATCTGGCGGAGACGCTCGCGCTCACGGGCGCGCCGGACGGCGGCCAGCGAGCGGGTGCGCTCACCGCCCTCGTCGCTCAGCGCCTGCGAGACGGTCATCTTGGCGCCCTTGCGGCGGTCGCCCGCCGGACCGGCCTTGCGCGCCGGAGCCGGAGCTGGGGCCTTCTTACCCGCGCCTCCCGGCTTGCCGCGGCGGTCGTCCTCTTCCTCGCCGAAGCGGGGCGCGGCCGGGGCCACCGGACCGCGGGCGGCCGGAGCCTCCGTCGTGGTGGCCGCGGTCCGAGCGCCGGCACCGGCGGCGGGGCGGGCGCCGGTACGGGCACCCGGAGTCTGAGGACGCTGCGGCTCGGACTCCTTGCGCTTGGCCTCCTCGGCCTCCTTGCGCTTGGCTTCCTCTTCCTTGCGGCGGCGTTCGGCCTCGGCGGCCTTGGCACGCTCCGCCTCCTCGATGCCGCGCAGCTCGGCCAGCTCGCGCTGGCGAAGCGTCTCGGCGTCGAGAATCTCCGGCTCCTCCTCGACCACCTGGGCGGCCTGGGCAGCCGCTTCCTCGGCGGCGCGGGCGGCGGCTTCGGCGGCCAGGACGGCGGCTTCGGCCTCCTCCTCGGCGCGGCGGCGGCTGTCTTCGGCAGCCCCCTGCAAGGCGCGGATGCGCGCCTCGCGTTCCTGGTTGGTCAGCTGGCGGACGGCTCCGCCGCCCCCGCGCTGGCGCTGGCCCGGCACGCCGCGGACGGGGATGCCCTGGGC